>NZ_JBHWKQ010000032.1:0-88500 GCF_042730865.1 Streptomyces sp. NPDC059897
GCGGCCTCGGGGCTCTGCCCCGGACCCCGCTGCTCAATCGCCGCAGGGGCTTGATACAGCCGCTCCGTGGCAGGAGGGGGCGTTTTTTCAAGCCCCGCCGGCGATTGAGGCGCGGGGTCCGGGGCAGAGCCCCGAGGCGTGGGCTTCGGCTCCCGCTGCTTACGGACCGCGCGCCAGCGGGCGAACGTTCCCGCTACGAAGACCGTGAGGACCACCAGGATCATCAGCTGGCCGATGACCAGGCCCCAGACGAGGCCGTAGCCGGAGAGCTCCGACGCGGGGGTGCTCGGCCAGGCGCCGGGGATGTCGTGCGGGCGGGTGATCAGGGAGCGCAGGGCCAGCGGCGTATGGCCGAACGTCACGCCGGTCGGCCACGCGCCCTTCGAGAAGAGCCCCGCGAGGCCCGTCGCCGTCCACACCAGGATCGTCATGCCCAGCAGAAACGCCAGGAGCCCGACCAGCAGCCCGTCGGGCACACCGCCCCGGCCGCGCCCCTCCCGGTAATCGCGCTCCATCCGGCGCCCCCGCTCGTCCCGCATAGCTGTCATGCCACCGTTCTCATGCCGCCGTTCTCACGCCACCGTGGACTCGGAGCCGCCCAGGCGCTGCTCCACGAACGCGGCCGCCCGCTCCTCGGCCTCGAGCTCGGCCGCGTACAGCGCGTCGTCCACGAGCGGCTCGGCGGACGCCTCCGTCATGGCCCGGTCGGTGAACACCAGTGGGCGTTCGGTCTCGGTGACCAGGTGTTTGACCACCTGTACGTTGCCGTTGACGTCCCAGACGGCGATGCCGGGGGAGAGCGTCGGGATGATCTCGACCGCCCAGCGGGGCAGGCCTAGAACCCGCCCTGTGGCCCGGGCCTCGTCCGCTTTCTGGGCGTAGATCGTTCTCGTGGAGGCCATCTTCAGAATCGCGGCCGCTTCCTTGGCCGCCGCCCCGTCGACCACGTCGGACAGGTGGTGGACGACCGCCACGAAGGACAGGCCGAGGCGGCGGCCGAACTTCAACAGGCGCTGGAACAGCTGGGCCACGAACGGGCTGTTGATGATGTGCCAGGCCTCCTCGACCAGGAAGATGCGCTTCTTCCGGTCGGGGCGGATCCAGGTGTGCTCCAGCCACACGCCCACGATCGCCATCAGGATCGGCATCGCGATGGAGTTGCGGTCGATGTGGGAGAGGTCGAAGACGATCAGCGGCGCGTCCAGGTCGATGCCCACCGTCGTCGGGCCGTCGAACATGCCGCGCAGGTCGCCGTCGACGAGCCGGTCGATGACGAGCGCCACGTCGAGGCCCCAGGCGCGGACGTCCTCCAGGGCCACGTTCATGGCCTCCGCGGACTCCGGTTCCGGGTGGCGCAGCTGCTCGACGATGTCGGTGAGCACCGGCTGCCGCTCGACGATCGTCTCGTTCACGTACGCGTGCGCGACCTTCAGGGCGAAGCCCGAGCGCTCGTCGAGGCCGTGCCCGAGCGCCACCTCGATGATGGTGCGCAGCAGTGCGAGCTGGCCGGTCGAGGTGATCGCCGGGTCCAGCGGGTTGAGGCGGATGCCCATGTCGAGCGCGGCCGTCGGGTCGAGCCGGATGGGAGTTATGCCCAGCTCCTCGGCGATGAGGTTCCACTCGCCGACGCCGTCCTCGCCCTGCGCGTCGAGGACGACGACCTGACGGTCCTTGAACCTCAACTGCCGCAGTACGTACGTCTTCTCCAGGGCCGACTTGCCGTTTCCGGACTCGCCGAGGACCAGCCAGTGGGGGGCCGGGAGCTGCTGACCGTAGAGCTGGAAGGGGTCGTAGATGTAGCCCTTGCCGGAATAGACCTCGCGGCCGATGATCACGCCGGAGTCGCCGAGGCCGGGCGCGGCCGTCGGCAGATAGACGGCCTGCGCCTGCCCCGTCGACGTACGCACCGGAAGCCGGGTCGTCTCCACCTTCCCGAAGAGGAACGCGGTGAAGGCGTCGGTGAGAGCGGTCAGCGGATCCCGCATAGTGCAGCGCCTACCTTCCGGCCGTGTCGGCGGACATCAGGAACATCGGGATCGTCGGGGGCGTAGGGGACATCGGGCTCGTGGGGACCATCGGGGTCACCGGCGGATGCCGGTGGCGAACGGCAGGGTGTTCACGAACGCCCGGTGGTGCTCGCGGTCGCACCACTCCAGCTTCAGGTACGACTTGCCCGCCGAGGCGCGGATGGTGCGCTTGTCGCGGGCGAGCGAGTCCGGGTTGCGGGAGGAGACCGTGATGTAGCCGACGAGGTTGACGCCGGCCGCGCCGCTCGCGAGGTCCTCGCCGCGCTGGTCGAGGCGGCCGTGGGCGGCGATGTCGCGGGGGTCGACGGTCCGGTTCATCTTGGCGGCGCGGGACGCCTCCGCCTCGTCGTTCGTCTTCTCGGTCAGCATCCGCTCGATGGCGACCTCGGTGGGTTCGAGGTCCATCGTCACCGCGACGGTCCGGATGACGTCCGGGGTGTGGACGAGGAGCGGGGCCAGGAAGTTCACGCCCACCGGCGTCATCGGCCACTCCTTCACCCACGCCGTGGCGTGGCACCAGGGCGCGCGGGTCGCCGACTCGCGCGTCTTGGCCTGCAGGTACGTCGGCTCCATGGCGTCGAGCTCGGCCGGCCAGGCGTTCCGCTTCGACATCGCCTGGATGTGGTCGATGGGGTGGTCCGGGTCGTACATGGAGTGGATCAGCGACGCGAGCCGGCCCTGCCCGAGCGGCTGGCGCACCCGGATGTCGGCCTCCTGCAACCGGGAGCAGATGTCGGTCAGTTCGCGCGCCATGACGACGGCGAGCCCGGCGTCCTTGTCGACCTTCTTGCCGCCCTTGGGGCGGGTGGCGCGGGCCATCGCGTTGGCCTCGGCCGCCAGGTCGCGGGTGTAGTGCATGCAGGCCACGAGGTACGCGCGGTGCTGCTCACTGCTCGTCGACACCATGGACTGGAGCTGGTCGTACGACTTCTGCAGCCAGCCCAGCGAGCGGTCGTCGCCGCGCACGGCGACGTCCTTGGCGTGCGCGTCCGGGTCGGCGGGCAGCGTGCGGGCCAGCATCTGGAGCCGGGTCACGAACCCGTCGCCGTTCGCCACGTGCTTGAGGAGTGTGCCGAACCGGTCGACCAGCGCCTCCTGGTCCTCGGAGTCGCGCAGGCCGACGCCGGGGCCCTCGATCTCGATGGCGGCGGTGACGGTGCGGCGGTCCGCGTGCAGCAGCACCGCGATCTCGTCCGGGCCGAACGGCGCGGCCAGCCACGTGAGCCGGCCGATGCCGGGCGGCGGGCCGATCTCGACCTCACGCCCGTCGAGCCGGGTGCCGGCCTCCATGGTGGAGGAACGGTAGGCGGTGCCGCGCTTGAGGGAGCGCTTGTAACTGCGGTTGATCTCGAACCACTTGTAGAAGGTGCGGCCCTTGAAGGGGACGTAGACCGCGGCCAGCGCGAGCATCGGGAAGCCGGTGAGCAGCACGATGCGCAGCGAAAGCACGGGGACGAGCAGTCCGCACATCATGCCGAGGAACGCGCCCACGACGATCATCGCGATCTCGCCGGACTCACGATTCTTGCCGACGATCGCGTTCGGCCGGGCGCGGCCGATCAGATATGTACGGCGGGGCGTGACCGGAGGGGACACGTGGGACTGGGTCGTCAACGCCCTGCACCTCCTTGCCAGTTGCCGTTCTTGCCGGTGTTACCGCTGTTGCTCCCGCGGTCGTTGCTCGCGTGCGGGGTCTTCGACGGGCTCGTACGGGGCGGGGGTGCGGCGGAGGGGACAGTTCCGCCGCCTCCCCCTGACGCGGCCGGGCGCGAACTGTGCGCGGCCACACCGCCGGACGCGGGGTTGGCGGGGCGGGCCTGGGACGCTCCGCCACCGCCCGAACCCCCGCCGTCCTGACGGCTGCTGTGGGTCTTGATGCCCTGCGAGACGAGGGCGGCGGGCGAGGACATGACGGCGGCCGCCTTGCCCTCGGCGCCCTGCATGAGCCGGTTCTTGCGCACGTTGGCCATCTCGTCGCCGAAGCCGGGCACGAAGCGGTAGATCATGCCGCTCGCGAAGATGGCGAGCAGCACGATGGCGAGGCCGGAGACGACCGCGGAGAGGGAGTCGGGGCTCTTGCCGCCGCTGGACAGGGCGCCGGCGAGCCCCAGCACGATCACGATGACCGGCTTCACGAGGATGACCGCGATCATGATTCCGACCCAGCGGCGGACGTGGCCCCACAGGTTCTTGTCGACGAGCCCCGCGTAGACGACGACGCCGAGCAGCGCGCCCACGTAGAGCAGGACGGCGCGCAGGTACAGCTCCAGGTAGAGCACGCCCGCCGCGACGATCGACACGAGCGACACGACGATCAGCATGATCGGTCCGCCGCCGATGTCGTCGCCCTTCTTCAGGGCCTCGGAGAACGTCCCGAAGAACGCGTCCGTCTGATTGCCCGTCGCCTTCGCCAGTACGTCACTGACCCCGTCGGCGGCCGACACCACCGTGTAGAGGATCAGCGGGGTGAAGGCCGACGCGAGCACGGTGAGCCAGAGGAAGCCCACGGCCTCCGAGACCGCGGTCATCAGCGGTACGCCGCGGACGGCGCGCTTGGCGACGGCGAGCAGCCACAGCACGAGCGTGAGGATCGTCGAGGCGGCGAACACCACGGCGTACTGCTGCAGGAACTTGGGGTTGGTGAAGTCGACGTCGGCCGTCTTCTGCACGGCGTTGCTGAGCTGGTCGACGGTCCAGGACGCGGCCTCGGCGCAGCCCTTGGCGAGGCTGGAGAGGGGGTCTAGGGGGTTGGAGACGTCGGACGTCCCGCCGTCACTGGGGCTTGTGCCGGAGGAGTCGTTGCCGCGTTCGCAGTACTTCCTCGCGGCGCCGCGGATGAGGTCGCAGGGGTTGTCCGACGGGTCGGGTTCCGGGGCGGCCCAGGCCCGGGAGGCCAGGAGGACCGCCGTGCCCTGCATGCCGGTGACCACGGCGGCGAGGGAGAGTGCGCGGCGTCGCCGGTTAGCGGGCATAGCTGAAGCCTCCGTACTCCTTCACGGCCTTCGCCATGTCGTCGGCCGTGGAGGCCCGCTGGTCGCGGCCGACCGGGACGGGGCCGTCCTTCTGCGAGAAGTCCTCCACCTTCCAGTCACCGTCCACCCAGCGCAGCTTGTAGCTGTTGGTGTACCAACTCTCGGACACCGGGTTCTGCGTGCCCTCGCCGGCGAGGCCGAACAGCGACGAGTACCAGATCGACACGGTCGCCGTGTCGCCCTTGTAGGCAGTCGCCTTGGTGCCGACCGGGATGACCCGGGAGACGAACGTGCTCCCGTTCGGAGCGGTGCCGTCCTTGTCGAGGCCGATGCCCGTCAGGAAGCTCTCGCTGGAGTAGACCTTGTCGAGGTCTCCCCGCCGGGCGTCGGCGGCCGACGGCGTATAGACGTCGTCCACGATGCCGTCCCGTTTCGCCTTGTCGAACATGTCGGCCGAACCGAGCCGCACCGCATAATTCGCCGCAGCCGACTGCGCGCCCTGTTCGTCGTGGGCGAAGCCGGAGGACACCGGCTTCGAACCGGTCGGCGCCGTGGGGGCCGCCGCCGGCTTCGTGCCGGTGGAATCGGACCCGGACCCGCCGGAGGCGTCCCCGCCGCGGTTCGCGAACGCGATCGCCGCGATGAGCAGCACCACGACGCCGACCACGGTCACCAGGGACCGGGACGACGACCGCCCCGGTCTGCGGGCGCCGGAGGTCTCCGGGAGCCGCGTCCGGGTCTGGCCGGTACCCCCGTAGAGCTCGTCGTCCTGTGGACCGTCAGGACTCATTGCGCGCACGCCCCCTCAACCTTTCGCCGAACCACCGCATACGACGGTAGCCGTGCTGGTTTCCGCGCGGGCGCGGTGTGGTGACTCGACATCAGGGAGACGCAACCTCAGCGGGGAGCTAGACGGCCATGCCGTACACGATGGTGAACAGCGTGCCTAGTGAGCCGATGATGAACACCCCGGTCAGGCCGGCGATGATGAGGCCCTTGCCTTGTTCGGCGCTGAAGGTGTCGCGCAGGGCCGTCGCCCCGATCCGTTGCTTCGCGGCGCCCCAGATCGCGATGCCGAGGCACAGCAGGATGGCGACCGCCATCACGACCTCGATCATCACGCGTGCCTCGTTGCCCAGGCTCCCGAACGGGCCCCAGTCCGGGGCGATCCCGCCGATGATGGTGGAGATATCGCCCTTTTCGGCTGCCAGCAGCATGTGTAACTCACCGCCCCATGTGGGTAGTTCTGTCGCCTCTGCCGCAGCGCAGAGGTCAGACCCATTCTTGCCCAGATTGGCTCCGATGCCTGCACACTTGGCGCCATTCCTTGGCCGAGTTCCTACGGTCCCATGCCTGAGGGACCGCCCCGGAGGGACGGTTCCGGATGCGAAGGAACGTACGGTTACTCTGTGTATCATGCCTGGTCACGCCGGGCAATGAAGGCTGGTCGCGGATAGTTCGGCACAGTCGCCGACGGGGTGGCCCACCCGACCGTAAACTGAGCGCTCGTGTGTCCGGCCGTGGGTCGTGCCCGGACTCCCCCGTGGCGAAGGGCGGTTGACGGTGCGTAAGGCGTGGATGATCGCGGGCTCGGCCGTCGCCGGGGGGACGGCGTTCGTGGCGCTGCTCGTCTTCGGGACGTACATGGCGGCGGGGAGCCTGAGCAGCGGGGCAGGCAAGGGTGCCGTGGGGCTCGCGAAGGGCGCCGTACCCGCCGCGTATCAGCCACTCGTACAGAAGTGGGGCAATCTGTGTCCCGCGATCAACCCGGCGCTGCTCGCGGCGCAGCTGTACCAGGAGAGCGGGTTCAACCCGAAGGCGACGTCGCCGGCGAAGGCGTACGGCATCGCGCAGTTCATCAGCGGGACCTGGGCCGCGCACGGCGTGGACGGGGACGGTGACGGGGACAGGGACATCTGGGACCCGAACGACGCGATCCCGTCCGCCGCTTCGTACGACTGCAAGCTCGCCTCGTACGTGAAGGACGCGCCGGGCGACAAGACGAAGAACATGCTCGCCGCCTACAACGCCGGTTCGTACGCGGTCATCAAGTACGGGGGCGTCCCGCCGTACCGCGAGACGCAGAACTACGTGAAGGTCATCACGACGCTCGAGAAGTCCTTCGCGAAGCCCGTCGGGCGCGTGCAGCCCTCGCAGCAGGCGGCGGCCGCCATCTACTTCGCACAGAAGAAGCTCGGCACCCCTTATCTGTGGGGCGGCAACGGCACGGCGGAGCAAGATGGCCGATTCGATTGCTCGGGTCTGACCAAGGCCGCGTACGAGACGGTGGACATCGAGCTGCCGCGCGTGGCCAACGACCAGTACAACGCGGGGCCGCATCCGAAGCGGGACGAGCTGCTTCCCGGGGACCTCGTGTTCTTCTCCAAGGACCTCAGCAACAGCCGGGCCATTCACCACGTGGGCCTTTACGTGGGCGGCGGGTACATGATCGACGCGCCGCGGACCGGTGCCGTCATCCGCTTCGACCCCATCGACACCGCCGAGTACTTCGGGGCGACCCGGGTCACGGAGGACGGCGCGAAGGCGCTGCCGACCGGATCGCCGGAGGTCTGAGCCCGGCGGTCCGAGGGCCGGGTTGGCTGGAACTCTCTGTTATCCCGTGGCCCTGAGCTGCGGGTTTGTGTTTCTCTTCGATAACGTCTGGGTGATCGTTCGGTGGATTGCGGAACGTGGAGGGTGGGACCGTGCGTTCCTCTACCTGAATCGAAAACAACCACGGGGGTGGCTGAAGACGAAGGGGCCGCTGAACTATGGCTGGACTCGTGGCACTCGAAGCGCCCGGGACATCCGGATCCAACCCCGACGTCACGCTGCTCTACGACATCAACGGCCTGGCCGATGACGCTCCGCGCTGGTTCGACCGGACCATGGAGTTCGTCGGCGAGTACGGGATCCTGCTCGCGCTCGTGCTCGTCGTGCTGTGGTGCTGGTGGGGCGCGAGGAAGCGCGGATCGCTCGACGACGCGGCGTCCGCCGTGGCCGCCGTGGTGTGGGCGCCGCTCGCCGCCGGCGTCGCCGTCCTCGTGAACGTGCCGATCCGGTCCTTCGTCGAGCGGCCGCGGCCCTTCATGGACCACGACGGGCTCGAGGTCCTGGTCAAGGGGAAGACCGACTTCTCGTTCGTCAGCGACCACGCGACGCTCGCGATGGCCATCGGGGCGGGCCTCTTCATCGCCCACCGCAAGCTCGGGCTCGCCGCCATAGGGCTCGCGGTGCTCGAAGGGTTCTGCCGGGTCTTCATGGGCGTGCACTACCCGACGGACGTCGTCGGCGGGTTCGCGCTCGGCACGGCCGTCGCGCTGCTGCTCTCGCCGCTCGCCTCGGCGCTGCTCACGCCGCTGGCGCGGGCGATCGGGCGGGCTTCCGGCTGGGTCTCCCGGCTCGTGTGGGCGCCCGGCGCGGTGGCGTCGGCGGTGGAGTTCTCCGGGGCCGGCGACTCGGCGGAGCAGCCGGAGGAGCGGGACCTGGCGGCGTAGCGCTCCGCGTGGGGCCGGTGCCGGTAAATCAAGCCCCGCCGGCGATTGAGGCGCGGGGTCCGGGGCGGAGCCCCGTGGCGTAGGGCCGGTGCGGGCTTCCGGTCACAGTGCCTGCGGAAAATCGAAGAAGCTCGACGGGTCGTACTGGCGCTTCACTTTGGCCAGCCGA
Source organism: Streptomyces sp. NPDC059897 (assembly GCF_042730865.1). Taxonomy (NCBI): domain Bacteria; kingdom Bacillati; phylum Actinomycetota; class Actinomycetes; order Kitasatosporales; family Streptomycetaceae; genus Streptomyces; species Streptomyces sp. NPDC059897. The sequence goes on from NZ_JBHWKQ010000032.1 coordinate 8,666, forward strand.
TGCGCCGCAGGCCCGTAGTAGGCCTGCTTCCAGTTCTTCAGGGTCGGGTCCGCGTAGTTCTGGTACGCCGCGCCCGAGGCGTACGGGCGCATCGCGGCGTGGGCCGAGGACAGCCAGCCGCGGGCCGCCGAGCCCGATGTGTTCGGCTGCCACGACACGATGTACTGCGCGAGCATCCGGGAGCGGCGGTGCACGAACGCCGTCGCCGTCGGGTCCACGCGGTTGATCGCGCCGCCGAGCGCCGTGAGCGCCACCGAGCCGGCTCCGGACGTCACGTTCTCCAGCTGCTTCAGGAGTGTGCGGGCGCCCGCGTCCGAGAGGTTCCGGTCGAAGAAGTCGGAGGCCGCCGCGTACGTCTCGCGCTGCAGCGCGCCCTGCGGGGAGCGGCCCGGAGCGGCGCCCGGCAGATGGCACTGGGCGTCCTCCGCGAAGGCCGAGCAGCCCGCGTACACCTCCATCGACTCCTCGTACGAGCGGCGCTTGAGGGAGACCGAGGCGGCCGGGCCCGGGCCGCCGGGGCCGTCGGCGAGGCGGTCGACCGCGTTCTGCAGCTCGGTGTACGAGCCGAGGGAGAACGCCGCGACCGAGACCGTCGGGTTGCCGCCGCGCGCGCCCGCGATGTGCAGCGAGGACCAGATCTCGTCGGCCTGCTCGGGGCCCCACTTCTGCCAGGCCTTGAGCACCGTCGCCGCCTTCGACCAGGGCCAGCTCATGTACGCGGAGACGGCCTGCGGCGCGGGGTGGGTCTTGAAGCGGAGCTCCGTCACGACGCCGAACTGGCCGTTGCCCGCGCCCCGCAGCGCCCAGAAGAGGTCCTTCTCGGACTTCGCGTTCGCGGTCAGTTCCCTGCCGTCGGCCGTGATGACCGTGGCCTGGGTGAGGCTGTCGCAGGTGAGTCCGTAGGCCCGCGAGACGACGCCGTGGCCGCCGCCGAGGGTGAGGCCGGAGACGCCGACCGTGGGGCAGGAGCCCGCCGGTATCGTCACGCCCTTGGCGGCCAGCGAGCGGTAGACGTCGATGAGCTTCGCGCCCGCGCCGACGACCGCCTCGCTCCCCGACGCGCGGACGGACTTCAGCCGGGAGACGTCGAGTATCAGGTGCCCGTCGCCCGAGGACCAGCCTCCGTAGGAGTGGCCCCCGTTGCGTATGGAGAGCGGGACCTTGTGCGCGCGGGCGTACGCGAGGGTCGTGCGGATGTCGTCGGGCCCCGCGACGTACGCGACGGCGCGCGGCTTCAACGTGTCGTAGCGGGTGTTGTAGAGCTGGCGGGCCGCCGCCCAGGCGGACTCTCCGGGGCGTACGAGGGAGCCGTCGAGGTCCTTGGCGAGACCGGCGAGGTTCGCCGCGGCCCGCGCCGTGCCGGACGCGCTCGCGCTGGTGGAGCGGATCGGGGTGGAGGAGCCGGCGGACGAGGACATGGAGGCCCCGCCCGTGGAGCCGGAGCCGGAGCCGGAGCCCGGTCCGGAGCAGGCGCTCACCGCGCCGCCCGCCATGACTGCCGCGACCGATGCCGATGCCGTGATGAACGTGCGGCGTTCCATGCGGTTGTCCCCTCGGTCACCCGTTCGCTTCCCGAGATACGAGACGTCATCCGGGAGGCGTGGGTTCCGTCAGGTGCCCTGGCCCGCCGAGCCGACGTGGTCGTCCGCGTCCGAACGGGCCTTGCTGCGGGCTCTCCTGGCCGGTCCCCGCCAGCCGCAGCTGCAGCGGGCCAGACAGAAACGTCCCTGTTCCACGACGGTGGTCGTATGCGAGTGCTGCTGTTGTGCCACGCGGCCACGGTAGCGACTCCATGTAAACCCCCCGTTCGCGTGACGGTCGACCCTACTCGTCGTTAACCCCGACGACAGGGGCCGCACACGCACGGAGAGGCTTGGGGGCGGACCAGCGATGGTGGTGCAGCACGGGAGCGCGGCCGCTTCGGCGCGGGCGGCGGTGGCGGCTGTCGCGGTCGCGTCGGTGGTGGCGGGCGCGGGCGGGTGCGGCGGTGGGGCCGCGGGCGGGGAGCGGAACGCGGACCCGACACAGACCGTGCGCGGGGCGGCCGACCGGCTGGTCCGCGAGGGCAGTTCACAGGCGCGTACGTCGATGGAGATGGCCAGCGGCGGGACCCGCGTCACCATCCACGGCGAGGGCGTCTACGACTACCGCAAGGGCGTCGGCGAGCTGCGGGTGCGGCTCCCGCAGGACGCGGCGGGCGGCGAGGAGCACCGGCCGATCACCGAACTGCTCGCGCCCGGCGCCCTGTACATGAAGAACCGGGGCGCCGGCGTCCCCGCCGACAAGTGGGTCCGCGTCGACGTCACGGCGTTGACGGACGGGAACCTGGTCACCGGCGGCGCCACCGATCCGCTCGCGGCGGCCGAACTGCTGCGCGGCGCGCGGAATGTGACGGAGCGGGGCGAGGGCGAGATCTCGGGCGTGCACACCCGGCGCTACCAGGGGAGCGTGGAGCTGAGCGCCGCCGCGAAGGCCGCGTCCGCGGGGCAGAAGGGGGCGCTCGCGGCGGCGGCGAAAGGGTTCCGCAAGGGGCGGGTGCCGTTCGTCGTCCACGTCGACGACCAGGGGCTGATCCGCAAGGTCGTGCACCGGTTCTCCTTCGCCAACGGGCAGCCGTCGAAGGACGTGGCCGTGACGTCGACGACCCTGTACCGGGGCTTCGGGAAGCCGGTGAAGGTGCGGCTTCCGGCCAAGGGGGACATCTTCGCCGGGAAGGTCGCCGAGCCCGGTCCGTAGGACCTGCCCGGATCGCGGAGCCCGGTGTCCGTAGGCCTGTCGGGGGCCGGAAATGGTTCTTCCGTGCCATGCGCGGGGCGTGAGCCGGTCCCTACTCTAGGAAGTCGGCCATCGCGGCCACCGGCTGATGGGTACGCGGCAGGAAGAGGTGATGAACGTGGCTCCCGTGGGTGGTACGGCGGTTCAGGACCACGTCGCCCTCGCCGAGATCGAGCTGTGCGGTGAGTTGATCATCGCTGCGTCCGCCGTCTCCGAGGGGCGGCTCAGCGTGGACCGGATCGACGAGGTGCTGCGGGTCGCCGAGGCGTTGCCCGGCGGGCCGGAGGGCGACCGGGACCGAACGTGAGGAACGAAAAGGGTGGGGCCGCCGGATCCGGCGGCCCCACCCTCACGTATGGCACGTGCGCGGACGGCACGTGTGCGAGATCTCAGGTGCGCAGCAGGCGCGCGATCGCCTTCGTGGCCTCTTCGACCTTCTCGTCGATCTCGTCCCCGCCCTTGAGGGCGGCGTCGGCGACGCAGTGCCGCAGGTGCTCCTCCAGGAGCTGGAGCGCGAAGGACTGCAGGCCCTTCGTGGAGGCCGACACCTGCGTGAGTATGTCGATGCAGTAGACGTCCTCGTCCACCATCCGCTGCAGGCCGCGGATCTGGCCCTCGATCCGGCGCAGCCGCTTGAGGTGTTCTTCCTTCTGATGGTGGTACCCGTGGATGCCGCGGTCGTGGTCGGTCACGATCTCGGCCTTGTCCGGCACAGCAGGCTTTTCCGTCTGTGTCGCGTCAGTCGTCATCGCGTCCGTCCTCCCGTGGTCTTATACCCCCAGTGGGTATATGGTACCGGATTTCCCTGGGATCGTTCCGGTTCGTCCCGGCTCGAGCGGGCCCAGTGCTGATCACTGTGCCCGATGGGCGACACTGGTGTAACGCCGGTTAGCCGTGGCCGGATGATGCGCCTAGCATCAGCCTGACCGAATCCAAAGCACCCCGAGGACCCCACGTGCGCTTTCGTCTGACCCCCAGGGAGACGAGCTTCTACGACATGTTCGCCGCGTCCGCGGACAACATCGTCACGGGCTCGAAGCTCCTGATGGAACTGCTCGGTGCGGACTCCTCCGCCCGGGCCGAGATCGCGGAGCGGATGCGGGCAGCCGAACACGCCGGTGACGACGCCACCCACGCGATCTTCCACCAGCTCAACTCCTCGTTCATCACGCCGTTCGACCGCGAGGACATCTACAACCTCGCGTCGTCCCTCGACGACATCATGGACTTCATGGAGGAGGCCGTCGACCTGGTCGTCCTGTACCAGGTCGAGGAGCTTCCCAAGGGTGTGGAGCAGCAGATCGAGGTCCTCAGCCGAGCCGCCGAGCTCACCGCCGAGGCCATGCCGAATCTGCGCACCATGGACAACCTCACCGAGTACTGGATCGAGGTCAACCGCCTGGAGAACCAGGCCGACCAGATCCACCGCAAGCTGCTCGCACAGCTCTTCAACGGCAAGTACGACGCCATCGAGGTGCTGAAGCTCAAGCAGATCGTCGATGTGCTGGAAGAGGCGGCCGACGCCTTCGAGCACGTGGCCAACACGGTGGAGACCATCGCCGTGAAGGAGTCCTGACCGGCTCATGGACACCTTCTCCCTGATCGTGACGATCGGCGTCGCGCTTGGATTCACGTATACGAACGGTTTCCACGACTCCGCGAACGCCATTGCCACTTCCGTTTCCACGCGTGCCCTGACGCCCCGTGCGGCGCTCGCCATGGCCGCGGTGATGAACCTTGCCGGTGCCTTCCTCGGCAGCGGCGTCGCCAAGACGGTGAGTGAGGGGATCATCGCGACCCCGGTGGGCGACAAGGGGATGGGAATCCTCTTCGCCGCGCTCGCGGGCGCGATCGTCTGGAACCTCATCACCTGGTACTTCGGGCTTCCCTCGTCCTCCTCGCACGCCCTGTTCGGTGGAATGGTGGGTGCCGCCCTCGCGGGCGGGACCACCGTCTACTGGTCCGGGGTGTGGGAGAAGATCGTCATCCCGATGTTCACCTCGCCGGTGATCGGGCTCATCGCCGGTTACCTGGTGATGACCCTCATCATGTGGATCTTCCGGCGCTCCAACCCGCACAAGGCCAAGCGCGGCTTCCGTATCGCGCAGACCGTCTCGGCCGCCGGTATGGCGCTCGGTCACGGTCTGCAGGACGCGCAGAAGACCATGGGCATCGTGGTCATGGCGCTCGTCATCGGCGGCCACGAGACCTTCGAGGACCCGATTCCGGTCTGGGTCAAGATCGTGTGTGCCGTGATGCTGTCCGCCGGTACGTACGCGGGCGGCTGGCGCATCATGCGGACGCTCGGGCGCAAGATCATCGAGCTCGACCCGCCGCAGGGCTTCGCCGCCGAGACCACGGGCGCGTCGATCATGTTCGGGTCGGCGTTCCTGTTCCACGCGCCGATCTCCACGACCCACGTCATCACCTCGGCGATCATGGGTGTGGGCGCCACGAAGCGGGTCAACGCGGTTCGCTGGGGTGTCGCCAAGAACATCATCCTGGGCTGGTTCATCACGATGCCGGCGGCCGCGCTTGTCGCTGCCGCGTCGTACGGGGTGGTCTGGCTGGCCTTCGGCTAGGCGGCCTTGCCGGTGGCCGGTCGTCGCCGGGTTTCGCTCGGCCGTGGCTGAGGTCGCGCAGTTCCCCGCGCCCCCAAGATGCCCACCCGGAAAACACCACATGAAAGGGCCCGCCCCATCCGGGGCGGGCCCTTTCTGGTCCCCGTGGTGGCACCGCCATGCAGCACCACGGGGCGTCGGGGGAGTCGGGTCAGCCGAAGCGGCCCGAGATGTAGTCCTCCGTGGCCTGGACCGACGGGTTGGAGAAGATGCGCTCCGTCTCGTCGATCTCGATCAGCTTGCCGGGCTGGCCGACCGCCGCCAGGTTGAAGAACGCGGTGCGGTCCGAGACACGGGCCGCCTGCTGCATGTTGTGCGTCACGATGACGATCGTGAAGCGCTCCTTCAGCTCCCCGATCAGGTCCTCGATCGCGAGGGTGGAGATCGGGTCGAGCGCCGAGCACGGCTCGTCCATGAGCAGCACGTCCGGCTCGACCGCGATGGCGCGGGCGATGCACAGACGCTGCTGCTGGCCACCGGACAGGCCCGACCCGGGCTTGTTCAGGCGGTCCTTGACCTCGTTCCAGAGGTTGGCGCCCTTCAGGGACTTCTCGACGACGTCGGCGAGCTCCGACTTCTTGTACTTGCCGTTGAGCTTCAGACCCGCCGCCACATTGTCGAAGATCGACATCGTGGGGAAGGGGTTGGGGCGCTGGAACACCATGCCGACCGTGCGGCGCACGGCCACCGGGTCGATGTGGGAGCCGTACAGGTCCTCGTCGTCCAGGAGCACCTTGCCCTCGACACGGCCGCCGGGGGTGACCTCGTGCATCCGGTTGAGGGTGCGCAGGAACGTCGACTTGCCGCAGCCGGACGGGCCGATGAAGGCCGTCACCGAACGGGGCTCGACGGTCATCGAGATGTCTTCGATCGCCTTGTGGGCGCTGTAGTAGGCGGTAAGTCCGCTTACGTCGATTCGCTTGGCCATGACTGTTACTTCACTTCCGATACGTCGCTGAGTTGGTGTGGGCCGCGTCAGCGACCGGCCTTCGGGGCCTTCCAGCGGGCTACGCCGCGGGCCGCGAGGTTGAGGATCATGATGAAGGCGATGAGCACCAGGGCCGCGGCCCAGGCGCGGTCGTACGCCGCCTGGCTGCCGCCGCTGCTCGCGTACTGCTGGTAGATGTACAGCGGCAGCGAGGCCTGCGGGCCTTCGAACGGGTTGCCGTTGATCAGCGGGTTGCCGAAGACCAGCAGCAGGACCGGGGCGGTCTCACCGGCGATACGGGCGACGGCCAGCATGACGCCGGTCGTGATGCCGCCGATCGACGTCGGCAGGACGACCTTGAGGATCGTGCGCCACTTCGGGACGCCGAGGGCGAGGGAGGCCTCGCGCAGCTCGTTCGGGACGAGCTTGAGCATCTCCTCGGTGGAGCGGACCACGACCGGGATCATCAGGATGGACAGGGCCATCGAGCCGGCGAAGCCGGAGAAGCCGAAGCCGAGGATCAGGATCCAGAAGGACAGGATGAACAGGCCGGCGACGATCGACGGGATGCCGGTCATGACATCCACGAAGAACGTGACCGCCTTCGCGAGCTTCCCGCGCCCGTACTCGACCAGGTAGATCGCCGTGAGGATGCCGATCGGCACCGAGATCACGGTGGCGATGCCGACCTGTTCGAGGGTGCCGAGGATGGCGTGGTAGATGCCGCCGCCCGGCTGGTACGAGGTGATGAAGCCCATCGAGTGGGACAGGAAGTACGGGTCCAGGACCTTGATGCCGCGCGCGATCGTCTCGTAGACGAGGGACGCGAGGGGAACCACGGCGAGGATGAAGGCGACCCACACCACGCTGGTCGCGAGGCGGTCCTTGGCCTGTCGGCCGCCCTCGACCTTGGCGGCGAGGACGTACGAGGCGAGGACGAACAGGAGGGCCGCGATGAGGCCCCACTGGATGCGGCTGCTGAGGCCCGCGCCGAGGCCGATGGCGCAGCCCGCGGCGACCGAGCCGATCGCGGTGGCCCAGGGGGCCCAGCGGGGCAGGCGCGCGGCGCTCAGCGAGCTCGGCGGCTTCGGCGCGTCCGGCTTCTGGACGGGAACGGTTGCGTTGCTCATGCGTTGGCCCCCGAGTACTCCTTGCGGCGGGCGATGATCATTCGGGCCGCACCGTTCACCAGCAGGGTGATGACGAAGAGGACCAGACCCGAGGCGATGAGGGCGTCGCGGCCCTGGTCGTTGGCCTCGGAGAACTTCGCGGCGATGTTCTGCGCGAAGGTGCCGCCGCCCGGGTCGAGCAGGCTGGTGTGGATCAGGAAGTCGGGGGAGAGGACCGTGGCGACGGCCATCGTCTCGCCGAGCGCGCGGCCGAGGCCCAGCATCGAGGCGGAGATGACGCCGGAGCGGCCGAAGGGGATCACCGACATCCGGATGACCTCCCAGCGGGTCGCGCCGAGCGCGAGGGCCGCCTCCTGGTGCATCTGGGGCGCCTGCCGGAAGACCTCACGGGAGACGTTGGTGATGATCGGCAGGATCATGATCGCCAGCAGGATGCCCACGGTGAGCAGGGTGCGCGGGGCGCCGCCCTGGTAGTCGAGGATGCCGGTCCAGCCGAAGTAGTCGTCGAGCCAGTGGAAGACACCGGTCATGTGCGGCACGAGGAAGAGCGCGCCCCACAGGCCGTAGACGATGGACGGCACGGCCGCCAGCAGGTCGATGACGTAGGCGATGATGCCGCTCAGCTTCTTCGGCGCGTAGTGCGTCAGGAAGAGCGCGATGCCGACGGCGATGGGCACGGCGATCACCATGGCGATGATCGAGGTGACGACCGTGCCGAAGGCGAGGACGGCGATGCCGAAGACGGGCGGGCTCGCGGTCGCGTTCCACTCGAAGGTGGTGAGGAAGTTGCCCTCGTTCTTCGAGAGGACCAGCGAGGCGCGGTAGGTCAGGAAGACCGCGATCGCGGCCATGATCACCAGCAGCAGGATGCCCGAGCCGCGCGAGAGGCCGAGGAAGACCCGGTCTCCGGGGCGGGTGGCGCCGCGGGCGGCGCGCTTCTGCTGTGCGGGCGAGGGGCGATCGGCGGGCGCCGGTGGGGGCGCCGGTGATTGAGTGGTTATGTCCATGGGGTTCTCCGGTCTGCGAAGTCCCGGTCCTGTGAAGGCGGGGCGGGGCTTCTGGCGGCGGTGCACCGGACGGTGCGGGCCGCTCCCTGGGAGCGGCCCGCACACTGGGTCAGCTGATGCCCGCGACGGTCTCGCGGACCTTCTTGTTGATTTCGGCGGGGATCGGGGCGTAGCCCAGGTCGGCGAGGGCGGCCTGGCCGTCCTCGGACGCGGTGTAGTTCAGGAAGGACTTGGTGGCGGCCAGGCTCTCCGCCTTGTTGCCCTTGTCGCAGACGATCTCGTACGTGACCAGGGTGATCGGGTACGCGCCCGCGGCCTGGGTCTTGTAGTTGAGGTCCAGGGCGAGGTCCTTGCCGGTGCCCACGACCTTGGCGTCGGCGATCGCCTTCGAGGCGTTCTCCGAGGTGGCCTTGACGGGCTGGTCGGCACCGGTGTCGATGTCGACGGTCTTCACGCCGTCCTTGGCGTAGGAGAGCTCGACATACGTGATGGCGCCGTCGGTCTGCTTCACCTGCTGGGCGAGGCCGGAGGAGCCCTGCGCGGACTGGCCGCCCTTGGCCTGCCAGGCCTTGCCGCCCTCGTACTTCCAGTCGCTCGGGGCGGCGGTCTTCAGGTACTTGGTGAAGTTGTCCGTGGTGCCGGACTCGTCGGAGCGGTGGAACGCCTGGATCTTGGTGGACGGCAGCTTGGCGTCCGGGTTCAGCTTCTTGATCGCCGGGTCGTTCCACTTGGTGATCTTCGAGTCGAAGATCTGGGCCAGCGTCTTGGCGTCCAGGGTCAGGTTGTCGACGCCCTGGACGTTGAACGCGACGGCGATCGGGCCGCCGACCATCGGCAGGTTGATGCCCTGGCCGCCCTTGCAGACCTTCTTCGAGGCGGCGACCTCTTCGGGCTTGAGCGCCGAGTCGGAGCCGGCGAAGGCGACCTGGCCCTGGTTGAAGGCGGTCACACCGGCGCCGGAGCCGTCGGGCTTGTAGTTGAGCTGCACCTCGGAGCACGCCTGGGCGTAGGCCTGACGCCAGGCGTCGATCGCGTTGGCCTGCGCGGACGAGCCGATGCCGAGGAGCTGGCCCTTGGCGTCGTCGCACTTGATGTTGCCCGCCTTGGCCGAGGCGCTGTTGCCGCCCGAGCCCCCGCTGGTGTCGTCGGAGCCGCACGCCGTGAGGGCCAGGGCGCCGGAGACGGCGAGAGCGCCGAAGGAAAGGGCGCGGAGCCGGTTCTTGCGCTGAAGCTTCACCTTGGATGTTCCTTCCGGGAGCCGCCGGCCTTCTCTGTCGCTGTGGCGGCGTGCGATGTCTGCGGTTGGTTTCAGTCGAGCGGTGGAGCGGTCCGGGGTTACGGGGACTCACCGCGTAAGGCTGAAATTAGGCAGATCAGGTGAAGCGGCCAATGGCCAAGAGTGAACGCCGGGTGAACCTAAGCGGGCGGTGCGGTTAGGTCACGGTACGGCTACGGAACGTGATCGTCAGGTGGTGTGGAGGGCGTCGAGGAGGGCGTCGACGAGTACGCGGTCCCGGGGCTGGGTGAGGCGGGCGCGGGCCTCGGGGGGTGAGAGCCAGGCGATGCGGTCGACTTCGCGGTTTGCCGCGAAGGTCCCGGAGGTCGCCTCCGCCGCCCAGTAGCTCACCTGCTTGGGGCGGCCGCTCGCGAGATAGCGGACCGTGGGGAGCACGGCGCCGAGCGCGCAGTCGTGGCCGGTTTCCTCACGTACCTCGCGCACCGCGCCGGCCGAGGCGTCCTCGCCGCGCTTCAGCTTGCCCTTGGGATGCGACCAGTCGTCGTACTTGGGCCTGTGGACCACGCAGATCTCGACTCCCCGGCCTTCGTGGGGAGTTGCCGGCCTGCGCCACAGGACGCAGCCTGCCGCGAGGACCGTTCCGGGGTCGTCCTGCCGCACGGTCATGGGGTTCCCACCGCCTGTCGTTGCCATGCCTGTCCGAACGCGAGTCTGGCGGCCGCGACCTCGTGGCGCTGGTCGGCGTGGAGCACGCCGAGGGCGTACGCGGTCGTGGGCGCGATGCGCGGGGTGCGGGCCGCGTGGGCCGCCGCGGCGGCGGCCTCGGCGGCGTCCCTGTGGGCGTTCAGGGCGTCCGCCGCGTCGAGGAGCCGTACGTCGACGGGGGTGCCCGGGACCACCTCGCGGGCGTAGCGGTGCAGGCGCAGCAGCAGGCGTACGTGGTGCCAGGAGGCGTCGGCGTCCGCGTTGTAGGGGTGGCTGGTGTGGTGGAGGGCGGTGGCGGCCTCGGTGAGGCGGGACTCGGCCTCCGCGGCAAGCTTCTCCAGCTCGGCGTCCGCGCTGGTGAGGGGGACGTCGCTGGCGAGCACGGCGACGTTGTCCGCGACCGCGTGGAAGCGGGCGGAGCCGAGGGCCTGGAGGGCGGTGCTGTGGGCCCTCGTGCGGGCGAGGGTGAGCTGGCGCTCCAGCAGGGCGGATGCCTTGGCGGCGCCGAGGGTGAGGGTTTCCCGCGGCTCGGGCTGCCGCTCCGGGGCGGGGGCCGGTGTTTCGGCGCGCGGCGCCGGGGCCGGGGCCGTCGTATCGGCGCGCGGCGCCGGGGGCCGCCGTGCGTGCGCAGGGCGGCCAAAATCGAGCCCCTGCGGCGATTGAGCAGCGGGGTCCGGGGCAGAGCCCCGAGGCATGGGAGCGGGGGGCGTCGACAAGGCGTGCAGGGCGGAAGACAACCGGTCCAGGCGGGACGCGTACGCGTGTTCGCGGGCCAATGTTCCTGACAGCCACGCCAGTTCGGGCCGGAGTGCATCGGACCACTCCGGGTCGAGGAGCGGCCGGAAGGTGTGCAGCGTGCCGCTGATACGGCGCGCGGCACGCCGCAGCGCACGCGCCGCGTCCGCGGTGTCGCCCGCCGCCCCGCTCTCGCGGTGCTGCCGCAGCGAGCGCAGGAACTCGGTGGCCCGGGACCGGAGATAGCACCCCAGGACATCGACGTCGTTCCTGTTCAGCGGCTCGCTGGACTCAAGGTGTCGCTGTGCCACGCCGGCGCCTCCGGGCGTCTATGAGCATCTCCTGTACGTTGCGCAGGGGCCGCCCGTCCGCGTCCTGCGCGTGCCGGGTCCAGTTGCCGTCCGCGCCCAGGTGCCAGGAGGCGGTGGCGTCGGACATCCCCGTTTCGAGCAGTCGGTTGAGCGCCGCGCGATGGGCCGGGTCCTCCACGCGGACCAGGGCCTCGATGCGGCGGTCGAGATTGCGGTGCATCATGTCGGCGCTGCCGATCCAGACCTCCGGCTCGCCCGCGTTGCCGAAGGCGAAGACGCGGGAGTGCTCCAGGAAGCGGCCGAGGACCGAGCGGACCCGGATGTTCTCGGACAGGCCCGCGACTCCGGGGCGTACGGCACAGATGCCGCGCACCCAGATGTCGACGGGGACGCCCGCCTGCGAGGCCCGGTAGAGCGCGTCGATGACGGCCTCGTCGACCATCGAGTTGACCTTGATGCGGACGTACGCGGGGCGGCCCGCACGGTGGTGCTGGACCTCCTTCTCGATCCGCGTGATCAGGCCCGTACGAAGGGACTTGGGGGCGACGAGGAGGCGGCGGTAGGTCTCGCGCCGCGAGTAGCCGGACAGCCGGTTGAAGAGGTCGGAGAGGTCGGCCCCGACTTCCTGATTGGCGGTCAGCAGGCCCAGGTCCTCGTACAGCCGTGCGGTCTTGGGGTGGTAGTTGCCCGTGCCGACGTGGCTGTAGCGGACGAGCTGGTCGCCCTCCTGGCGTACGACGAGCGACAGCTTGCAGTGCGTCTTCAGGCCGACGAGGCCGTAGACGACATGGCAGCCCGACTCCTCCAGCTTCCGCGCCCACTTGATGTTCGCCTGCTCGTCGAAACGGGCCTTGATCTCGACGAGGACCAGCACCTGCTTGCCGGCCTCCGCGGCCTCTATCAGCGCGTCCACGATCGGCGAGTCGCCCGAGGTCCGGTACAGCGTCTGTTTGATGGCGAGCACGTCCGGGTCTGCGGCGGCCTGTTCGAGGAAGGCCTGTACGGAGGTGGAGAACGAGTCGTACGGGTGGTGGAGCAGCACGTCGTGGCTGCGCAGCGCGGCGAAGACGTCGGGCGCCGAGGCCGATTCCACCTCGGCGAGGTCGCGGTGGGTGCCGGCCACGAACTTGGGGTACTTCAGCTCGGGGCGGTCGATGCCCGCGATGGAGAAGAGGCCGGTGAGGTCCAGGGGGCCCGGCAGCGGGTACACCTCGGCCTCGCTGATCTTCAGCTCCTTCACGAGGAGGCTGAGTATGTCCGAGTCGATGGTCTCCTCGACCTCGAGGCGCACCGGCGGCCCGAAGCGACGCCGCATCAGCTCCTTCTCCAGGGCCTGGAGCAGGTTCTCGGCGTCGTCCTCCTCCACTTCGAGGTCCTCGTTGCGGGTCAGCCGGAACATGTGGTGCTCCTCGACCTTCATGCCGGGGAACAGCTCGCCGAGGTGGCGGGGCGCGGCGATGACGTCCTCGATGGGGACGTAGCGCTGCGGCGAGGCCTCAAGGAAGCGGGAGAGCAGCGGCGGAACCTTCACCCGGGCGAAGTGCCGGTGGCCCGAGACGGGGTTCGAGACGACGACCGCGAGGTTGAGGGACAGCCCTGAGATGTACGGGAACGGGTGCGCGGGGTCGACGGCCAGCGGGGTGAGCACCGGGAAGATCTGCTGCATGTACAGCGTGTAGAGCCGGGCCTGCTCCTTGTCCGTGAGCTCGTTCCAGCGCACGACGTGGATGCCCTCGTCGGCGAGGGACGGGGCGACCTCGTCCTGGTAGCAGGCGGCGTGCCGGGCCATGAGCTCGCGGGACCGGTTCCAGATGAGTTCCAGCACTTCACGGGGTTGCAGGCCGGAGGCCGAACGGGTGGCGACGCCGGTCGCGATGCGGCGCTTCAGGCCGGCCACCCGGACCATGAAGAACTCGTCCAGGTTCGAGGCGAAGATCGCCAGGAAGTTCGCGCGCTCCAGGAGGGGCGTGTTCGGGTCCTCGGCGAGCTCCAGGACGCGTTCGTTGAACGCGAGCCAGCTGCGCTCGCGGTCCAGGAAGCGGCCCTGCGGGAGCTCCGCGCCCTCCTCGTTCGCGTAGTCCTCCGCGTAGTCGTCGGGATCCGCGTCGATGTCGGCGACGATTCCGGCGAGCTTGGCGGCCGTCCGGTCGAAATCGCCGCCGGCCACGGGGTGCGGCCGGTGCGCGGCGAGTGAGCCCACGGACGGCTGGGGCTGCGCGGCCGAGGGGGCCGGAGCCGTGTCGGTCGTCTGGTCCTGTGCGGCGTTCGGCTGACTCATGGCCCCATTCTTCCGCGTGGACGCCGCCCGGGGCGCGCCGACCGCGTCGACCGCGTCGGCGGGCGCGGGTGCGAGCGTGAGGCTGCCGCGACGGGCGGGCTCGGCGGGTTCGGGGGCGGGGGGCTGCATTCCGTGAGCGTCGCAAGTCCGTCTGAATCGACGGTTACGGCGACATGACGTACGGGCTATGGCCGTGCGGCCCGCCGGGGGTTTGGCGGGTGGGCGGGGGTGGTGTTGGCGTTCTGGGGCGGTGGTGGGTAGCGGCCAGGGCGAGGTGGGGTGGGGGTGTGGTTGCGGTGGTTCGGGGTGGGGTGGGTGTGTGCGGGGATGGGCTTGGGTGGAGGGAGACGGGGTGCGGGGGCCGGGGGTGGTGTGGGTGGAGGGAGGCGTGGTGACGGGGTGGTGCGGGGCGTCATTGTCGCGCGGGGCCGGGGTGGGCGTGTGCGGGGTGGGGGTTCCGGTTGTCGGTACGTGGGCCGGCTGTGCCGGGGCCCGGTCATCTCCCTCCCGCCCGCCCCCTCTGGGGGGGGCGTCGGCCCGTCCGGGGCGGGGGCCTGGGTTGTGTCGGGGCCGGGCGGCCGGGGGCTGGAGCGGGGCCGGGGTTGGCGCGTGTGGTGGGGCGGATGGGGTGCCGTGGCTGCGGCGGAGCCGGGGTCCGGTCACCTCCCACCCGCCGCCCGCTCCGGGGGCTTGGGCCTGTCCGGGGGCCGGGGCGGGTCCGGGGTTGGCGCGTGGGTGGGGCGGATGCGGTGCCGTGGTTCTGCGGCGGAGCCGGGGTCTGGTCATCTCCCACCCGCCGCCCGCTCCGGGGGCTTCGGCCCGTCCGAGGGCCGGGGAGCGTGTGGTGGGGCGGGTGCGGTGGTGGGGTTCTGAGGCCGGGTGGGGGTTGGCGTCTGTGGTGATGGTGGCGGGTGTTCTGGGCGTCGTCGGGCGGCCGGAGCGCCAGTGCGCCGAGGACCCGGGCACCGCCCCGGCGCGGCTCCGCCCCGGACGGGCCGCAACCCCCGTAGGGGCTGAGCGGGGGGCCTGCCGGGGCGCCCCCGCAACCGGCGGAGCAACGCCGCCGCGTACCCATGCCCCCGGGACACCGGCATCACGTACGCGGCGCCACCACGGGCCGGACTCCGGACGGGCCGAGGCCCCCGGAGGGGGCGGGCGGTGGGAGCTGGCCAGACGCCGGCGTGATCGGCGGAGAAATGGCGCCGCGCCGGGCTCTACCGCCACTCCCGGCTCCCCCGCCTCCTCCAGGGCACACCCCGATGGAACGGCGCCGCGCTGGGCGGAGTGGTGAGGTGTCCGCGATGGGTGGGGCTGGGGCGTGACGGCTGCCCGAGGGGCGGCACAACCGCGTGCCGGTGGGGTGGGGGATCGGCCCGGATCGAGCCCGTCCGGCGATTGAGGACGAGCCCGGAGGACGAACGGGGCGCAGCCCCAAGGCTCAGCCGCCGTGCGGGCCGCAAGGTTCTGGGCCGAGGGTGACGTTGACCGGGGCGGGGCGCAGATTCCCGACGGAGCCTGGCCCGGTGGCCCGGTGGCCCGGTGGCCCGGTGGCCCGGTGGCCCGGTGGCCGGGGGGCGTCGGGGGAGGGGACGGTCCGGGTCCGCAGCGGGACCGAGGGCGGCAGCGTGGTGGTGCGGTGGCTTGCTGGCCCCGGTGGTGTGGCAGCGGGGGGCCGGTCCGTAGCGCGACCGGAGGCGGCGATTGGGGCGTAGGCCCCAGGTGCAGCCACAGAGCGGATCGCAAGACCCGGACCCGGGCCT
The DNA here is from genome assembly GCF_042730865.1 of Streptomyces sp. NPDC059897. NCBI lineage: Bacteria > Bacillati > Actinomycetota > Actinomycetes > Kitasatosporales > Streptomycetaceae > Streptomyces > Streptomyces sp. NPDC059897. Next base: position 24,153 of record NZ_JBHWKQ010000032.1, read on the forward strand.
GCATCGGGCCGGAGCCCCCGGAGGGGGCGGGCGGGTGGGAGATGAGCGGGACACCGGGCTGGGAGGGATCGGTCCCGGTCCGTAGCGGGTCCGAGGGCGGCAGCGTGGTGGTGCGGTGGCCCGGTGGTCCGGCAGCCGGGGGGCGTCGGGCTGGGAGGGATCGGTCCGGGTCCGTAGGGGGACCGAGGGCGGCAGCGCGGTGGCCTGCTGGCCCGGTCGCGGCGGCGGGGCGTCGGGCTGGGAGGGATCGGTCCCGGTCCGTAGCGGGTCCGAGGGCGGCAGCGCGGTGGCCTGCTGGCCCGGTCGCGGCGGCGGGGGCGTCGGGCTGGGAGGGATCGGCCCCGGTCCGTAGCGCGGCCGGAGGCGGCGATTGGGGCGTAGGCCCCAGGCGCAACCACGGTGCGGATCGCAAGGCCCGGACCGGGGGCGCATAGGGCCGGAGCCCCTGGAGGGGGCAGGCGGGTGGGAGGTGAGCGGGATCCGGGGAAGGGTCCGGGGGCCGGAGTGGCCCGATGCCGTTCCGCCAACCCCCGGCAACTCCCAGCGACTCCCGGCAGGCCTCCCGTCAGACGCCCCCCGGCATCCGCCCCACCGGGCCCCCGCCCCACCGGGCCCCCGCCCCACCGGGCCCCCGCCCAAGCCAACCCACCCCACCCCGCTCCCCCGGAGAGAGCCGCTACTTCGCCCTGCGCCGCAGCAAGTAGAAGGCCGTCGCCGTCGCCGCGCCGGTGAGGGCGAGTGCCAGGCACGTTTCCATGAGCTGGAGGGGCCAGAAGTGGGACGGCGGGTGGCCCTCCCGGTAGAAGCCCGTGATGTTGTTCGAGGTCAGGCAGCCCTGGTCGTCGACGCACATCGGGTCCGCGACCCGCGCCCCGGAGCCGGTCAGCGCGCCCTCGGAGGTCATGGACCCCGCGAAGTACGGGTAGCCCTCGCGCAGGTTCCCGGTCACCGTGACCGTGGGCCACAGCCGGTCCCGGACCGCGTCGATCGCACCCACCACCACGACCGTGGCGATCAGGGAGTAGGCCGCCCCCGGCAACGTACGCCGGGTCAGGAGCGCGACCACCGCGCCGATGGCGAGGCCGAGCAGCGGCAGGGCCACGGCCGTCGGGCCGAGTGCGTCGAAGGTCGCCGTCAAGGAGTGCCAGCGGTTGTCGACGAGGCCGGGGGCCGCCGAGGCGACGAGTCGGCGGAGCAGGACCAGGAGGGTCGTGCCGAGGACCAGGAAGGCCGCGGGCACGGCCAGCTTGGCGGCCAGCCAGCGGGCGGGGGAGACGGACTGGGTCCATGCCAACTGGGCGGTGCCCCTGCCCAGTTCGCGCCCGATGAGCAGCCCGCCCGCGAACACCGATACCGCCACCGGCACCAGCGAGATCAGCATGTCGGTGAGGGTGAGCACGTAGTGGTACGTGTCGGCCGTCGCGCCCTTCGCGGTGCAGGAGTTCGCCACCGCGGCGTCGCAGTGTCCCGTGATGTCGAGCCCGGCCGTGCCGGGGCCCCACAGCCACAGCAGCAGCGCGCTCGTCAGGGCGACGAAGGCGATCCACAGCCAGGCGGCGACGCGGTGCAGTCGCAGGACGGTCCGGGGCAGGCCCAGGGGGAACGTGGTGGCGGCGCTCATGCGGCGGACTCCTTGGTGAGCGGGGCGACCGGCGGCTCCGGCCGGAACCGGCGCAGCACGAGGAACGCGGCGACGACGGCCAGCGCGGTGAGCCCCAGCAGGACGCCGGTCTCGGCGAGCTGGCGCGGCCAGTAGTCGGGCGAGGGGAGGTAGCTGCGGGTGAAGCCGGTGATGTCGTGCTTGTCGAGGCAGTGCTGGGTCATGCAGCCGGGGTCGCGGATCTCCGCCCCCGTCGACGTGATCGCCTTGCTGTGCACGGGGATCTCGGGCTGCTGGTAACTGCCTTGCAGTGGCCAGGAGTTGCCTCGGAACGCGCCCACCAGGTACGTCGCGATCCCGGCGACGGCCGCCGCCGGCAGCGTGCGGCGCAGCACCAGCGCGGCCAGTACCCCGATGGCCAGGCCGAACAGGGCGTTCGCCACCGTCGCGGGGCCGATGGAGAAGTTGAAGTCGCGCGGGCCGATGCCGGCGACCAGCAGATGGTTCCGGCCGTCCCACACCAGGCGGTACAGGATCACGACGAGCGTCGTGCCGACGGTGACGAGCAGCGCGGGCACGGCCAGCTTCGCGGCCAGCCAGCGGGCGGGCGAGACGGCCTGGGTCCACGCCAACTGGGCTGTGCCCTGCTCCAGTTCGCGGGCGATCAGCGGGCCCGCCGCGAAGACGGCGATGACGCAGGCGGCGATCCGGGTCAGGGAGAGCGGGTCGTAGAAGAGGGTGTCGAAGCCCGTGCCGACCATGGGGAGGAACGCGGAGATCGCGTCCTGGAACGCCTGGTCCTGCGCCCCTCCGTAGCCGAACTTGTCGAACGCCGCCTGGGCCTGGGAGGAGCCGGGGCCCCACAGCCACAGCAGCAGGCCGAGGCTGATCGCGACGTAGCCGATCCACACCCACATCGCGCCGCGGTGCAGTCGCAGGACCGTCCACACCAGGCCGTCGGCCCCGGGCTTCGTGCGGCGCACGGCGTCGGACTTTTCGAGGGTCGGGGTGCTCATGCGGTGACCTCCGTCCGGCGCGGGGCCGTGGTGCCCGGCGTGAGCAGGGGCGGGGCTTCGGGGGAGCGGAGGTGGGCGAGGAGCAGCTCCTCCAGGGAGGGCTCCTGGACCTGCCAGCCCTCGCCGACCGGTCCGTCCCTGCGGATCAGGGCGGTGACGCCGCGGCCGGAGGCGCGGGACTCGACCACCGTGTGCGGGGCGAGGTCGCCGCGGCCCGTGACCAGGCTGTGCGCGCCGATCAGGTCGTCGATGCCGCCGCCGAGCCGGATCCGGCCGCCGCCGAGCAGCAGCAGGTGGTCGCAGGCGTCGGCCAGTTCGGTCACGATGTGCGAGGACATCAGGACGGTCGTGCCGTGCTCGGCCGCGTCCGCCATCAGCGTGCCCATCATCTCGTGCCGCGCCAGCGGGTCGAGGTCGGCCATCGGCTCGTCGAGCAGCATCAGTTCGGGGCGCTTGCCGAGGGCGAGGGCGAGCGCGACGCGGGTGCGCTGGCCGCCGGAGAGCGAACGGATCTTCGCCTTCGGGTCGAGCTCGCCCTGTTCGACGATCTTCGAGGCGTACGCGGCGTCCCAGCGCTCGGGGTTGAGCGCGGCGCCCACCCGCAGGGTGTCGGCGACGGACAGCTGGGGGTACAGGGGCTTGCTCTGGGCGAGGTGGGAGACCTTCGCGCGGTGTGTGCCGGGGGCGGCGCCGAGCACGGAGATGCTTCCCGAGGTGGGGCGCGCCAGGCCGGCCGCGATGGTCAGCAGCGTCGACTTGCCCGCTCCGTTCGGCCCTACGAGCGCGCTGATCCGGCCCGCGGGCAGTCGGAACGAGCAGTCGTCCAGGGCCGCCGCAGCGCGCCTTCCGTAGCGCTTGACGAGGCCGTTCGCCTCGATGGCCGTGGCCGTGGTCATGAAGTCCCCTTGGGTCTGGTGCCGAAGTGCGCCTCCAGGGCGCTGCCGAACAGGGCCTCGACGTCCTCGCGGTCGAGGCCCGCCTCCTTCGCCCGGCCGGTCCACTCGTCGAGCTCCGCTCGCAGCGGTGAGTCGGCGGTGCCGGAGCCGAGCGTCGCGCGGACGAACGTGCCGAGCCCGCGGCGGGCCTCGACGAGTCCGGAGCGCTCCAGCTCCCGGTATGCCTTCAGCACGGTGTTCGGATTGATCGCCGTCGCCTCGACGACCTCGCGCGCCGTGGGCAGCTTGTCCCCGGGCTCGAGCAGACCGAGCCGCAGCGCGTGCTCGGTCTGGTGGACGATCTGGAGGTAGGTGGCGACACCGGTGTGGCGGTCGATGCGGAATTCGATGACCGGTTCGTGTGCCACGGTGTACCCCCTTTCACTAATCAAGTAGTGAAAGGGTGATGCAAGAGAGGGGGCGGCGTCAAGCGACGCCGCCCCCTCGTGTCCGCCCGGATGAGGAAAATCCCAGGTCAGGGGTGTTGCTGAGCTGGGAAAGTCAGGACTCGGTCCGGTACATCAGGTCCGTCTCGTACGTAGTGAAACCCAGTCGCTCGTACACGCTGACCGCCGCCTTGTTGTCGGCGTCGACGTAGAGCATCGCCGTCGGAAGGCCGGCCGCCGCCAGGTGGCGCAGGCCCGTCGCCGTCAGCGCCTTGCCGAGGCCGCCGCCCTGGCCGGCGGGCGCCACCCCGACGACGTACACCTCGCCGAGCCGTTCCTGCGCGTGCACCTTCGTCCAGTGGAAGCCGACCAGTTCGTCGCCCCGGAAGGCCAGGAAGAAGCCCGCCGGGTCGAACCACGGCTCGGCCTTGCGGTCGTCCAGGTCGCGCTGGGTGAGGGAGCCCTGCTCCGGGTGGTGGGCGAATGCCGCCGCGTTCACCACGAGCCACGCCGCGTCGTCCTGGCCGGGCACGAACGTACGGATCCGGACGCCCGCGGGCAGCACCGGCTCCGCGAGGTCGAGGTTCTCCAACGGGCGCCGCATCTGCCGCAGTTCACGGAACAGGGTCAGTCCGAGCACCTGCGCGAGGTGCCGTGCCGCGCTGTGCCCGCCGTGCGCCCACACCCGCAGCCGCTTGCCGGAGGCGGCGAGCAGCGCGCTGCCCAGCGCCCGGCCGTGACCGTGGCCGCGGTGTGCCGGGTGCACGACCAGTTCGGCGGCCGGGGCCTCGACGGGGTCGGTGTCCTCCAGCTGCGCGTAGCCGGCCAGTTCGTCGCCGACGCTGAGCAGCAGATGCCGTACGCCCTCCCGCTCGCCTCCCCGCAGTTGCAGCCGGCCCTGCTCGGACACGGCCTGCTGGCCGTCGGTGCGGGCGGCCTCGGTGAGCAGGTCGAGCACGGTGGTGGCCTGGGCGGCGGACAGGGTGGTGACGGTGTCGATCCGGCGGGGGGCGCTGGTGGTGGGGGCGGGGTCCGTGGTCATGGCTACGAGGGTACGGGTGGGCTCCGCCCGGGACGGGGCCCTGTTGCGCGGTGCCGTGGTTGACGCCTCGGGGCTCCGCCCCGGACCCCGCTGCTCAATCGCCGCAGGGGCTTGAAATGCGGATACCCGTGCTCTCGCCGTACGGGTTTGAAAGAGGGGTGGTGGTTACCAGGGCTTAACCCGCAACCCCCTGTCACGCTACGCGCGTTGACCATATGCTGCCCCCGCATTCGCAGTGACCGGCGTCCGTCGCAGGGACTGGCGTCGCATCGCACGGCATCCCCAGGGGGAACCACATGCACCTAACGACCAGGAGACCGGGGCGCCGTCTGCGTGCGGGTCTCGCCGGCGCCGCCACCCTCGTCACCGCCGGGGCGCTCATGGCCGCGCTGCCCGCCGGGGCGACGGCGCAGAAGAGCGTGGCGAGCAGCCGCTACCAGGACGTGCAGTTGCTGTCCTTCAACGACTTCCACGGCAACCTGGAGCCGCCGGCCGGGTCCTCCGGGCAGGTCACCGAGGACCAGGCCGACGGCACCACGAAGAAGATCGACGCGGGCGGGGTCGAGTACCTGGCGAACTCCCTGCGCACGGCCCGCAAGGGACACCCGTACAGCGTCACGGCCGCCGCGGGCGACCTGGTCGGCGCGAGCCCCCTGCTGTCCGGGCTGTTCCACGACGAGCCGACCGTCGAGGCCATGAACAAGCTGGACCTGGACGTGACCTCGGTCGGGAACCATGAATTCGACGAGGGGTCTCAGGAGTTGGCGCGGCTGCGGAAGGGCGGCTGTCACCCCAAGGACGGGTGTTACGAGGACGGGCGCACCTTCGAGGGCGCCGACTACCCGTACCTCGCCGCGAACGTCACCGACGAGAAGACCGGCAAGCCGGTCCTCGCCCCCTACTGGGTGTGGAAGCACAAGGGCGTGAAGGTCGGCTTCATCGGCGTCACCCTCGAAGGCACCCCGGACATCGTGTCGGCGGAGGGCGTCAAGGGGCTGAAGTTCCACGACGAGATCGAGACCGTCGACAAGTACGCGAAGATCCTCGACAAGCAGGGCGTGAAGTCGATCGTCGCGCTGGTCCATGAGGGCGGCGCCCCGGCCTCGGGCTCGTACAACTTCGACTGCGACTCACCGAGCGCGGGCAAGGGCGTCTCCGGGCCGATCGTCGACATCGCCAAGGGCATCACGCCGAAGGTCGACGCCCTGGTCACCGGGCACACCCACAACGCGTACGCGTGCACGATCCCGGACCCGTCGGGCAAGCCGAGGATGGTCACCTCCGCGTCCTCGTACGGAAAGCTCTACACGGACACGACGCTGACCTACGACCGTGCCACCAAGGACATCGTGCGCACGGCGGTGAAGTCGCCCACCTCCGCCAACCACGTCGTCACGCGGACGCAGCCGAAGGCCGCCGACATGACCGCGCTGATCGGGCGGTGGAACAAGCTGGCCGCGCCGATCGCCGGCCAGGCCGTCGGGCACATCTCCGCCGACCTGCCGGGACGCGGCGCCACCTCGCCGGAGTCCCCGCTCGGCGACCTGATCGCGGACGCGCAGCTCGCGCACGCCAAGACCCTCGACCCGAAGGCGAGCGTGGCCCTGATGAACCCGGGCGGGGTCCGCTCCGACCTGGTGTTCAAGGCGAGCGGGAGCGAGGGCGACGGGGTGGTGACGTACGGGGAGGCGTTCGCCGTGCAGCCGTTCAGCAACACCGTGAATCTGGCCGACCTGACCGGCGAGCAGCTCGTCACCGCGCTCAAGCAGCAGGTCAGCGGGCCGAACGCGGCGTCGCCGAAGATCCTTCAGCCCTCGGCAGGACTCACGTACACGCTCGACATGACCAAGTCGGGTGCCGACCGGGTCGTCGCCGACTCGATCAGGCTGAACGGGTCAGCCATCGACCCGGCGGCCACCTACCGCGTCGCGATGAACTCCTTCCTCGCGGGCGGAGGCGACGGCTTCGCGGCGCTCGGGGCGGGCAAGAACCCGCTGGTCGGAAGCGATGACCTCAAGGCGCTCAACGACTACCTGACGGCCAACTCCTCGGCGTCGAACCCGATCGCGCCGCCGAAGGCGGACCGCATCACGATCGTCAAGTAGGCGAAACACGGCTCACATTGGGGTGGCCTACGGTGGGCCCACGGGTGAACAGTGGGCCACCCCACACTTGTGAAGGTTGTTTGTGTGAGTGGTGGGGGTGTGTGATGGAATCGGCCGATGCGTACCCCCCACCGCATGGACGACGAGCCCATAGCCAACGACCGTACGGCGTTTGACGATTGGTTTGATGACGGGGCGGAGGATTTGGTTCCGCCGGACGGCGGCCGATTCGACGGTCGGTTCGACGACCAGCCCGACCACTGGTCCCCGCCGGACCACCGGCGCGCGGGACGGCGCAAGCGCCGGAGCCGCCTCGCCGGGCTCTCCTTCGCGCTGAAGGGCCTGATCGCCGTCGTCGTCCTGTGCGGTTTTCTGGCCATGGCCGACCGCTGGGCGGTGCTCTACGCGGAGAACAAGGCCGCGGAACAGATCAAGAAGCAGATGAAGCTGACGGCCGCGCCCGAGGTGGAGATCGGCGGCTTCCCGTTCCTCACCCAGCTCGCCGACCGCCGCATCGGCGAGATGAAGGTGACGGTCCCCGACGTCGCCGCCGACCGCGTCACCCTCGCCAAGGTCTCCGCGACCGCGCACAACGTACGGATCAAGGGCTCGGGCCTCACCGACATCAGCGGTGCCTACGCCGACCAGATGCACGGCGAGGTGCTGCTCAGCTTCGCCGACATGAACCGTGAACTGGGCGCGTCCCAGGTCACGTTCACCGGCCACGGCAAGAACAAGGTGCTCGCGCGCGGCACCCTGCCCGTCGCCGGGCACGACGTGAAGGTGCGGGCGGACGCGAACATCCAGCGGCTCGGCGCCTCCGGGATCTCCACCGACATCGACAACATGAGCCTGGCCGTCGGCGACCTCGCCACGTACCGGCCCGGCACCCGCGCCTCCGAGGGTCTGCACCTCACGCGCCAGTCCGTGGACAAGCTCACCCAGCAGGCGAACAAGGCGCGGCAGCTGCTGGCCGTCCCGGCGATCGTCAAGCGTCTCGGGGTGCCGGACAGCGCGGTGCAGCAGGCGCTCAACAGCGACGCGAAACTGCGCGAGCTGACCGGGACGCCGCGCTTCGTGAAGCAGCTGATGGGCACGAACCTGATCGACATCGCGCTCGCCCACCCCGAGGTCCTGAAGAAGATCGGCCTCGACCCCGCGCTGCTCGACGGCCTCACCCGCCTCACCCGCCCCGAACTCGCCGACCGCCTCTCCCTCGCCTTCCGGGTGCCGGAGCTGCCCGGCGGCTCCGGGTACGTACGGCTCCAGGACGTGACCGTGGAGAAGGAGGGCATCCGGGTCGACCTGTCGGGCGGCGGACTTTCGGTCGGCAAGTGACCGGTGACCGGCAGGTGCCCTAGGGGAGTTCCGGCGGCGGCGTCGGCGCTCCCGGCAGGACCAGCGTGGCGAGGGTGCCGCCGCCGTCCGCCGCCGAGAGCGCGACCTGTCCGCCGCTGGCCTCGACCGTGCGCGCCACGATCGACAGGCCGAGGCCCGAGCCCGGCAGGGCGCGTGCGGTCGGCGAGCGCCAGAACCGGTCGAAGACGTACGGGAGTTCATCGTCCGGGATGCCCGGCCCGTGGTCCCGCACGGTGAGCGTGCCGCGCATCAGCCGGACCTCCACGCGCCCCTTCTCAGGGCTGAACTTCACGGCGTTGTCCAGCAGGTTCACCACCGCCCGCTCCAGCGCGGCCGGCTCGGAGCGTACGTACCAGGGGGCCAGCTCCGCGTCGAAGGTCAGCTCGGGGCCGCGCAGCCGGGCGCGCTCGATGGCGCTGCGCACGGTGTCGTGCAGCGAGACCACCTTCATCGGCCCCTCCGCCCCGGTCAGCCCCGTGCGCGACAGCTCCTGAAGGTCGCCGATGAGCGCGGCCAGCTCGGTCATCTGGGCTTTCAGGGACGTCAGCAGCGCCTTGCGGTCCGCCGCGGGGATGGAGCGGCCGGTCTCCTCGATCCGGTTGAGCAGTTCGATGTTGGTACGCATCGAGGTCAGCGGCGTACGCAGCTCATGACCCGCGTCGGCGATGAGCTGCTGCTGGAGCTCGCGGGAGGAGGCGAGCGAGGCGGTCATCGCGTTGAAGGACTCCGCCAGGCGCGCGATCTCGTCGTCGCCCTCGACCGGGATGCGGACCGTGAGGTCCTCGGTCCTGGCGACGTGCTCGACGGTGTCGGTGAGTTCGTCGACCGGACGCAGTCCGGTGCGGGCGATCCACAGACCGGCGGCGGTCGAGCCGAGGACGCCGACGCCGCCGACGAGGAGCAGCAGCCAGGCCAGCGTGGTCAGCGGTTTGGTGATCTCGTCGAGGGGGGTGGCGACGGAGGCGGCGACGCCGGGGAGCCGGGTGTCGTCCTGCTTGATCGGAACTGTCAGGACCCGCATGGCCTGGCCCTTCACGTCGTCCGTGGTGTGCACCGAACTGTCCGAGGTACCCGCCGCGACCGCCCGGTCGGAGTGCTGAACCGGGATCCGGGGGTCGCCCTGCGAGGTGCAGGCCCTGCCGTCGGACTGGATGATCTGGATCGTCGGGCCCGGGAAGTTGTGCTGGGCCGCGGAGTCGCCGGACTGGCAGCCCGCGAGGACGTACTCCATCTGTTCGCGCTTCACCGAGTGCGCCTGCTGCACCAGGTCGTTGTCCAGCTGCGCGTACAGCTGCTTCATGGTGACGAACCAGCACGTCACCGCCACCGCGGCAACCGCCGCCGCCACCGCCGCGGCCACCAGCAGCGCGATCCGCGACCTCAGCGGCAGCGTCCGCAGCCGGCGTACGAGCTTGTTCACTCCGCCGCTCCACCGCTCCGCAGCACGTAGCCCACGCCCCGCACGGTGTGCACGAGGCGCGGTTCGCCGCCCGCCTCGGTCTTGCGGCGCAGGTACATCACGTAGACGTCCAGGGAGTTGGACGACGGCTCGAAGTCGAAGCCCCAGACGGCCTTGAGGATCTGCTCGCGGGTGAGGACCTGGCGGGGGTGGGCGAGGAACATCTCCAGGAGCGTGTACTCGGTGCGGGTCAGCTCGACCGCGCGGCCGCCGCGCGTGACCTCGCGGGTCGTCAGGTCCATGCGCAGGTCGGCGAAGGAGAGGGCGTCGGAGTCGGCGGCGGTGTCGTCGCCGGCCGCCGCGTACGAGCTGCGGCGCAGCAGGGCCCGTACGCGGGCGAACAGTTCGTCGAGCTCGAACGGCTTGACCAGGTAGTCGTCCGCGCCCGCGTCGAGGCCGGTGACGCGGTCGCCGACGGTGTCGCGGGCCGTGAGCATGAGGATCGGGGTGGTGGAGCCGGTGGCGCGCATCCGGCGGGCCGCGGTCAGGCCGTCCATGCGGGGCATCTGGATGTCGAGGACGACCAGGTCGGGGCGGTACGAGGCGACCTTCTCCAGGGCGTCGGCACCGTCGACCGCGACCTCGGTGGCGTAGCCCTCGAAGGCGAGGGAACGCTGGAGTGCCTCCAGTACCGCGGGCTCGTCGTCGACGATGAGGATGCGTTGCGGTTCGCCTTCGGCGGGGCTCATGGTCCGGGGCTTCCTGTCGGTCGATTACGGGTGGTTGGCCGGCGCTCCTCAGCGTCGCACGCTCACTCGGGGTGTGCGTTCCGTGGCGTGAATGGCGCGGCGGCGGTGCGTCAGCTGTCCGCGCCGCCGGAGCGCAACGTGTCCAGGTCCGCTTTCACCGCGTTGATCGGGATGGCGAAGCCGAGGCCCACGCTGCCGTTGCTGGAGGAGGTTCCCGAGGAGTCGGAAGCGGACGAGTACATCGCCGAGTTGATGCCGATGATGTTGCCGTTCATGTCGATGAGCGCGCCGCCGGAGTTGCCGGGGTTGAGGGACGCGTCCGTCTGGATCGCCTTGTACGTCGTCTTGGACGAGCCGGTGTCGCCGTTGAACTCCTGGCCGCCGAACTCGAAGGGCCACTGGCCGCTGCCGCCGCCCTGCTGCTGTTGCTGCCCCTCGTCGGTGGAGACGGTGACATCGCGCTGGAGCGCGGAGACGATGCCGCTGGTCACCGTGCCGGTCAGGCCCTCGGGCGAGCCGATCGCGACGACGTCGTCGCCGACCTTGACGCCCTCGGAGTCGCCGAGCGTCGCGGCCTTGAGGCCGGAGGCGTTCTTCAGCTTGATGAGCGCGAGGTCCTTCTTCGCGTCGGTGCCGACGACGTCCGCCGTGTATGTCTTGCCGTCGCTCGTCGAGACCTTGACGGAGGAGGCGCCGGACACGACGTGGTTGTTGGTGACGATCTCGCCGTCACTCGTGATGATCACGCCGGAGCCGGTCGAGGAACCGGAGCCGAGCGTCGCGTTGATCTCGACTATGGACGGGCTGACCGCCTCCGCGACCCCGGCCACGGTGCCCTTCTTGCTGCTGGGCACCACCGTGGTGCTGGTGGACGACGAGGCCGTGGCGGAGGAGCCGGTCAGCTCCTGGATGCCGTACGCGGTACCGCCGCCGACGGCCGCCGCCGCGATCGCCACCGCCGTGATCAGCCCGGCGGGGCCACGCAGCCGCTTCTTCTTCGGACTGCCGTGCTGCGGCTGCACGCCCGGCAGGTACGGGGGCTGCGGAGGGTAGGCCTGGGGGTCGTCGCCGCTTCGGCGGTAGCTGTCGGTCATGGCACCAAGCCTGTGGCGCGTTCATGAGAGCAGGCTGAGGGTGTCCTGAGAGTCCCGGCAGAACCCTGTTTGCCCGAAGTAAAGACCCGAAGCAAAGACGGGTCGGCGGAGCCTACGCGCAGCCGCAGGACTGCCGGACGACCAGCCGCGAGGGGAACAGCTTCAGCCGCTCGCGCCGCGACCCGGCCACCCGCAGCGAGTCGTCGAGCACGAGGTCCACGGCGGCCCGCGCCATCGCCGGACGGTCCGAGGCGACGGTGGTCAGCGGCGGATCGGTGAGCCCCGCCTCCTTCACGTCGTCGAACCCGGCCACCGCCAGCTCGCCCGGCACGTCGATGCGCAGCTCGCGCGCGGCCCGCAGCACACCGATGGCCTGGTCGTCCGTGGAGCAGAAGATCGCCGGCGGCCGGTCGGGCCCGGCCAGCAGGCCGAGCGCCACCTTGTACGCGTCGTAACGGTTGTACGGGGCCTCGAAGAGCCGGCCGTCGATGGACCGCCCCGCCTCCTTCATGGCGCGCCGCCAGCCCTCGACGTGGTCGGAGACCGGGTCGCCGACGGACGGGGTGTCCGCGGTGCCGCCGAGGCAGGCCACGTACTCGTTCCCGTGCTCCAGGAGGTGCCGGGTGGCGAGCTGGGCGCCGCCCACGTCGTCGGTCACCACCGCGACGTCGTCGATGGCCTCGGGCCGCTCGTGCAGCAGGACGACGCGGGCGTCCCAGGCCTCGATCTCGTTCGCCGCGAGGTCGTTGAAACCGTGGCTGACGAGGATCAGGCCCGAGACCCGCATGCCGAGGAAGGCGCGGACGTAGTGGACCTCGCGGTCGGGCACGTAGTCCGAGTTGCCGACCAGGACCATTTTCCCGCGCTCGGACGCCGCCTGTTCGACGGCGTGCGTCATCTCCGCGAAGAACGGCTGGCGCGCGTCCGGCACGATCATGCCTATGAGGTCGGTCCGCCGCGAGGCCATGGCCTGGGCGACCCGGTCGGGCCGGTACCCCAGCTCCTTGATCGCGGCGAGCACCCGCTCGCGCGTGGCCGGGGCGACCGGCCGGGGTCCGTTGTTGATCACGTAGGACACGACTGCGGTGGAGGTACCCGCCAGTCGCGCCACATCGTCCCGAGTCACCTTGGCCACGCGCGGAGTCTACGCGGATGGACCACCCTCTGGGCAGGGCGTGAGCCGCACCTTGGGCCGTCCTTCGGGTCAGGCCCTACCTGCGTACGGGAGCCGGGAGGCCCACTCCGTCCACGGCGGACGGGAGCTTGTCCGGGTTTCCCGCGTTATCCGCCTTGTTCGCGGCCGCGGCCCGCTGCCCGGCCTCCTGTTCCGCCCGCTTCTCGGCCCGCGCCTCGGCGTTCTTCTCCGCCTTCTTCTCCGGCTTCTCCGGCGTGACGAAGCGGTAGCCGACGTTGCGCACGGTGCCGATCAGCGACTCGTGCTCGGGCCCGAGCTTCGCGCGCAGCCGCCGTACGTGCACGTCCACGGTCCGGGTGCCGCCGAAGTAGTCGTAGCCCCAGACCTCCTGGAGCAGCTGGGCGCGCGTGAACACCCGGCCCGGGTGCTGCGCCAGGTACTTCAGGAGCTCGAACTCCTTGAAGGTCAGGTCGAGGACCCGGCCCTTGAGCTTCGCGCTGTACGTCGCCTCGTCCACCGACAGATCGCCGTTGCGGATCTCCATGGGGGAGTCGTCGGTGACGATCTGCTGCCGGCCCATGGCGAGCCGGAGGCGGGCCTCGACCTCGGCGGGGCCCGCCGTGTCGAGAAGTACGTCGTCGATGCCCCAGTCGGCGGTGACGGCCGCGAGGCCGCCCTCCGTCACGACGAGTACCAGCGGACAGCCGGGCCCCGTCGAGCGGAGCAGCTGACAGAGGCTGCGGACCTGCGGGAGATCCCGGCGGCCGTCGATGAGGATGACATCGGCGCCGGGGGTGTCGACGAGTGCGGGTCCCTCCGCGGGAGCCACTCGCACGTTGTGCAGGAGCAGGCCGAGAGCGGGAAGCACCTCCGTCGACGGCTGGAGGGCATTGGTGAGGAGCAGAAGAGAGCTCATCGGTCCCCACCTGCCCTGGGGGTCGTCATACGTTCGTGCACGGTTCGCTCGCCCATAACGTCTGGTTCCTCCTCGGTCCCTGCGAGGACGTTTGCGGCACTGCTTCGTACGTGGCCAGAACTCCGCGCCCCGGGGTCCTGACCTGCTGTTCTGTGCGTTCTTCCGGGTGGTCGTATACAACGCCCCAGAAAGCACAAAAGGACCCGGGGGCTGCATTGCCCGAGTCCTCTGCCCAGCAGAATAGCCCACATGAGTCGGGGTCCGGCAGGTGACGAGCGTGGATCTTCTGTGTGGCCGATCACCGAACGGAGACGGCGCGTGATGCTCCGGACACGTGACGGAGTCGCCATCGAGGCGGCCTACGAGCCGGGTCCCGGTGGCCCGGACAACCCGGCGATCGTGCTCGCGCACGGCTTCACCGGCGATCTGGAGCGGCCCCACGTGCGGCGCGCCGCGGCGGTGTTCGCGCAGCGTGCGGCCGTGGTCACGTTCTCCTTCCGGGGGCACGGGCGCTCCGGCGGGCGGTCCACGGTCGGCGACAAGGAAGTGCTCGATCTCGCGGCGGCCGTCGAGTGGGCGCGCTCGCTCGGCCACGCGCGCGTGGTGACGGTCGGCTTCTCCATGGGCGGATCCGTGGTGCTGCGGCAGGCCGCGCTGCACAGGGGGCGCATGGAAGCGCACGTTGACGGGGTCGTCGCGGTGAGCGCCCCCGCCCGGTGGTTCTACCGCGGCACGGCCCCGATGCGGCGGGTGCACTGGGCGGTGACCCGGCCCGCAGGGCGCCTCGTCAGCCGCTTCGGGCTGCGCACGCGGATCCACCCGTACGACTGGGACCCGGTCCCGCTCTCCCCGGTCGAGTCGGTCCCGCTGCTCGCGCCGACCCCGCTGCTCGTCGTGCACGGCGACCGCGACCCGTACTTTCCCGTCGACCACCCGCGGATGCTGATCGAGGCCTCCGGCGGGGCGGCGGAGCTGTGGCTGGAGCCGGGGATGGGCCACGCCGAGAACGCGGCGAGCGAGGAGCTGGTCGAGCGGATCGGGGCGTGGGTCGCGCGCACGCTTGGCGCACAATAGGACGCCGCACCGCGCAGCGGGGCGGGACCGAGAGAGGAGTCGGGAATGGCGCAGGGCACGATCCGCTTCTGGGCCGCGGCCAAGGCCGCCGCCGGCGTCGCGGAGGAGCCGTACGAGGCGGAGACGCTGGCCGCCGCGCTGGACGCGGTGCGCACGCGGCACCCCGGCGATCTCGTCCGGGTGCTCCAGCGCTCCTCGTTCCTGGTCGACGGGGACCCGGTCGGGACCCGCGGCCATGAGACGGTACGGCTTGCCGAGGGCGGCACGGTCGAGGTGCTCCCGCCGTTCGCAGGAGGATGACACCCCGATGAGCAACAACCAGCAGTACCCGTACCAGTACGACGCGCAGTACGACGCGTACGCGCAGCCGCAGCAGCAGCCGGTGCCGCAGCAGGCGTATGGCTACGATGCGGCGCCGCCGCAGCAGCAGTGGTCGTACGAGGACGTGCCTCAGGCTCCTGAGGCGCCCACGCCACGGGGCTCCGCCCCGGACCCCGCTGCTCAAACGCCGCAGGGGCTGGATCGTCGTGCTCAACGTCGCTCGCCGATCATCGAGCCCGGGCTTCAGCCCGCCGCGCTCACCGCCGTGCTCGGGCTCCTGCTCGCCGGGGGCGCCGCCCTCGGGTCGTACGCGCTGCTCGTCCCGCTCGTGCTGCTGCAGGCCGTCACGGCCGCCGGGTGGTTCCGGCTGAACGGGATGTGGCCCGCCCGGCAGGGCATCGCGCTCGCGTTCATGGGCGGCGTCGTCGCGGACATCGCGCTGCTCGTGGCGGGCCGCGACAACGGCCCCGCCGCGATCCTCGGCACGCTCGGCGTCTGGGTGCTGCTCACCCTCGTCCTCCAGCTGCGTTCGCACGCCGACCCGGACGAGCGGATGTACGGCCTGATGGCGACGGTCGCCTCGGCGGCGCTCGCGATCGTGGCGGCCGGTCACCTGGCGGCCGAGCCCGACGCGGTGACGGTCGGCGGGGTGGCCGTGGCGGTCGCGGTCCTGGCCCGCGCGCTGCCGCTGCCGACCGTCGCGTCCGTGATCGTCGCGCTGCTCGCGGCGACCGGAGCGGGCATCGCGGCCGGCGGCATCACGGACTTCGGCACGGGCGGCGCCCTCCTCGGCCTCGGCGCGGGCGCCTGCGCCGTCATCGGCCACCGCGTCGCGTCGTACGACTTCCCGTCCCGGTTCGTGCACATGACGGCCGGCGTGGCGCTTCCGCTGGCCGCGGCGGCTCCGGCCGTGTGGCTGCTGGGCCGCGCGTTCGGTTAGGCCCATCCGGCGTTGCGGTCCCGGGGCTCTGCCCCGGACCCCGCGCCTCAATCGCCGGCGGGGCTTGAGGGAGCTACGGTCGCGTACCCTCCGGGCCATGCGCGCACTGCGAATACTGCTCATATTTGTCGTCATCGTCGGCGGTCTTTTCGTGGCGGCCGACCGGGTCGCGGTCCACTTCGCCGAGAGCAAGGCCGCCGACAAGATCCGCACGAGCGAGGGGCTCGGGCAGACCCCCGACGTGTCGATCAACGGCTTCCCGTTCCTGACCCAGGTCGCGGGCGGCACCCTGGACGACGTCGAGCTCGGCATCCAGGACTTCGAGGCGAAGAGCGGCAAGAACGGCGAGAGCGGCGGCGAGGCCATCCGCATCGCCGACCTCAAGGCCGAGATGCACGGCGTGAAGTTCGACAGCAGCTACAGCTCCGCCACCGCCGACTCGGCCACCGGCACCGCCCGCATCGACTACGCCGAACTCCTCAAGGCCGTGAAGAAGCAGGGTCCCGCCCAGGTCGCCCCCGGCGTCACCGCGTGGATCGACGGGCTCGCGTACGGCGGCGACCACAAGGCCAAGGTCACGGTCGCGGTCAAGACCCCGCTCGGCACGGTGCGGCCCACGGTGCGCAGCACGGTCGACGTGAGCGGCGGCCAGGTCTCCGCGCACGCCGACAGCCTGCCGGACATCGGCGCGCTCAAGCCGGCCGAGGGCCCGCTCCGGGACGTCATCGACTTCAAGCAGGCGCTCGACGACCTGCCGGCGGGCATCAAGCTCGACCGGGTGCAGGCCGTCGACCAGGGCATCGAGATCACGGTGAAGGGTTCGAACCTCGACCTGGTCGGGTAGGCCGGAACGGGCGCCGATACGGGCCACGGACCGCGTTGGTCCGAACTGCGAGACGGCGGCGTCCGCAGAGCAGATGGCGACGGGCGTTCGGCGGTGCGGCGGCGGGGCCGGTGCCGCCCGGAGGCGCGATCGTTCCCACATTCCGGACGATCTCGTCTCATCATCCGACACACCGGTGACACGGCCGCCGGTACGTCCTTACGATCGGGTGCATGAAGCGACAGGCGGATCTCACGAAGCGGCGGGCAGTAGACCTGTGCCGCGTCGCCGCCATGCTCTGTCGCGCCGCCTGAGCGGGACGGCACAACTCCCGCTATTCCCGGACCCCTTGAGGCCTACGACTCGGGGTCCCCGTGCAGCCACGCACACCCCTTTCGCATACCCCCGCAACTGCCCCGGAGGAATCAGCATGAGCCGCAGCGACGTCCTGGTAGACGCCGACTGGGTCGAGGCCAACCTCGACAACGAGAACGTGGCGATCGTCGAGGTCGACGAGGACACGTCCGCGTACGACAAGAACCACATCAAGAACGCGATCCGGATCGACTGGACCAAGGACCTCCAGGACCCGGTCCGCCGTGACTTCATCGACCAGGCCGGCTTCGAGGAGCTGCTGTCGAAGAAGGGCATCGGCAACGACACGACCGTCGTCCTCTACGGCGGCAACAACAACTGGTTCGCCTCCTACGCGTTCTGGTACTTCAAGCTCTACGGCCACCAGGACGTCAAGCTCCTCGACGGCGGCCGCAAGAAGTGGGAGCTCGACTCCCGCGACCTGGTCGACGGCGCGCAGGTCCCGAACCGCCCGGCCACGCAGTACAAGGCCAAGCCGCAGGACACGTCGATCCGCGCCTTCCGCGACGACGTCGTGAACGCGATCGGCAACAAGAACCTCGTCGACGTGCGCTCGCCCGACGAGTTCTCCGGCAAGCTGCTCGCCCCGGCCCACCTCCCGCAGGAGCAGTCGCAGCGTCCGGGCCACGTCCCGTCCGCCCGCAACATCCCGTGGTCGAAGAACGCCAACGACGACGGCACCTTCAAGTCGGACGCCGAGCTCAAGGCCCTCTACGAGGACGAGCAGGTCGACCTGTCCAAGGACACCGTCGCGTACTGCCGCATCGGCGAGCGCTCCGCGCTCACCTGGTTCGTGCTGCACGAGCTGCTCGGCCAGGAGAACGTCAAGAACTACGACGGTTCGTGGACCGAGTACGGCTCCCTCGTCGGCGTGCCGATCGAGCTCGGCGCCAACAAGTAATCCAGCGACCTTTCACTTCCTAGGAGAGCGACATGTGCGGAGCGAAGGCCGGCGGCCCCGACGCCTCGACGATCAAGCCCGGTGAGACCACCATCCAGGGCCAGGTGACCAAGGACGGCGAGCCCGTCACCGGTTACGTGCGCCTCCTGGACTCGACCGGCGAGTTCACCGCCGAGGTCCCCACCTCGGCCACGGGCCAGTTCCGCTTCTACGCGGCCGAGGGCACGTGGACCCTGCGCGCCCTGGTCCCCGGCGGCCAGGCCGACCGTACGGTCGTCGCCCAGACCGGCGGGCTCGCCGAGGTCGCGATCGCCGTCTGAGCGGTCACACACGACGGCTGAAGGGCCGCACCCCGCCTGGGTTGGACGCCACTGGTACGGGTGCGGTCCTTCGGCATGTTTCCGGGGCTCGCGCGGGCTTACGCTGAAGGTATGTACGCGCGGCGAAAGCACGTCTACTTCGCCATGATGGGCGTCTGCGTCGGCCTGTTCGTGCTGGCCTGGGGCGTCGTGCGCCTCTGGTCCGTGCCGGCGGCCGTAGCGATGTGCGTCGTCGCCATGGTGATCCCGCCGGTCGCCGCCGTCGTCGCCAACCGGCGAGGGCCCGACGACCGCTGGTGGGACGACCCCTCCGGCGACCCGAAGTCCGACGAGTGGTGGGACGAACTGGACGGCAAGAAGCGTCGCCCCTGACACCCGCCCTGACACCCGCTGTGACCGACCTCGCCGAGAGCGCCGGTGCCCGGACGACTACAGTGGGGTCCGGCTCTGTTGTCCGCATACGTTCCGCTCACCGAGGAGCAATCCCGTGCTTGAGGCCTTCTTCTCCACCCTTCTCGTCCTGGTCTGCGTCGGCGTCGTCGCCTTCGCGGGCCTGACCGTGAAGAAGCTGTACCAGGGCCAGCGCTGACCCCCCACTGAGAGACGTCTGAACCGCTCATGATCCAGATTCCGTCCGACCTGAACCCGAAGCTCGTCCCCCTCGCCTTTCTGCTGGGCACCTGGGAGGGCGCGGGCGTCCACGACTTCCCCGGCTCCGAGAAGTGCAACTTCGGCCAGGAGGTCTCCTTCACCCACGACGGGCGGGACTTCCTCGAGTACCAGTCGCACACCTGGGTGCTCGACGAGAAGGGCGAGAAGGTCCGCCCCCTGGAATCGGAGTCCGGCTTCTGGCGGATCGACGACGACCGCAAGGTCGAGGTCGTCATGGTCCGCGACGACGGTGTCGTCGAGGTCTGGTACGGCGAGCTCGCCGACCAGAAGCCGCAGATCGACATCGCCACGGACGCGGTGGCCCGCACGGCGGCCTCCGGCCCGTACAGCGGCGGCAAGCGCCTCTACGGCTACGTCAAGAGCGACCTGATGTGGGTCGGCGAGAAGCAGACCCCCGAGGTCCCGCTGCGCCCCTACATGTCGGCCCAGCTCAAGAAGGTCGTCTCCCCGGAGGAGGTCGCCGACATGGCGCGCAACCTGCCGGACATGCCGGACGACGGCATCGCGTTCTTCAAGTAGGCCGGAACCGCTTCCCTCAAGTGGTTCTAGACTCGTCGGTGTGGTGAGCACCGAAGGCATCGACTGGAAGAGCGATCTGAGGCAGCGCGGCTACCGGCTGACGCCGCAGCGCCAGCTTGTCCTGGAAGCCGTGGACACCCTCGAGCATGCGACCCCCGACGACATCTTGTGCGAAGTGCGCAAGACGGCGTCGGGGGTCAACATTTCGACGGTCTACCGGACCCTTGAGCTCCTGGAGGAGCTCGGGCTCGTCTCGCACGCCCATCTCGGGCACGGCGCGCCCACGTACCACCTCGCCGACCGGCACCACCACATCCACATGGTGTGCCGGGACTGTACGAACGTGATCGAGGCGGACGTGGAGGTCGCGGCGGAGTTCACCGCGAAGCTGCGCGAGCAGTTCGGTTTCGACACCGACCTCAAGCACTTCGCGATCTTCGGACGCTGCGAGAACTGCGCCGAGGACAAGGGACGAACGCAGGAATAAGCGCGCCCGTCCACTCGTCGTAGTGTGTGTGACCATGCAGCGACATTCAACGAGCAGCCCTCTGCTGACCCTGCCCGGAGCCGTCCCCGGCGAGGGCGTGGACGAAGGCGTCGCCGCGCACTACGGCGACCTGTTCCGCGAGCAGCGCGCCCTCGCCGACGGGACGGGCGTCGTCGACCTCTCGCACCGCGGCGTGATCACGGTCACCGGTGACGACCGGCTGAGCTGGCTGCACCTGCTGCTGACCCAGCACATGGAGCAGCTGGAGCCGGACCGGGCCACCGAGGCCCTGATCCTGTCCGCCAACGGACACATCGAGCACGCCCTGTACCTCGTCGACGACGGCACGACGACGTGGGCGCACGTCGAGCCGGGCACGCAGGAGGCCCTCCTCGCGTACCTGGAGTCGATGAAGTTCTTCTACCGGGTCGAGACCGCCGACCGGACGGACGAGTTCGCCGTCGTGCACCTGCCGGCCGGTTCGATCGCGCCGGTGCCGGACGGGGCGGCGGTGCGCGAGACGCCGCACGGCCGCGACCTGTTCCTGCCGCGCGCCGGCCTGGAGTCGTACGTGGGGGAGAACGGCCCGGCGGTCGGCCTGCTCGCGTACGAGGCGCTGCGCGTCGAGCAGCACCGGCCGCGCTTCGGCTTCGAGACGGACCACCGCACGATCCCGCACGAGCTGGGCTGGATCGGCTCGGCCGTGCACCTGCAGAAGGGCTGCTACCGGGGGCAGGAGACCGTCGCCCGCGTGCAGAACCTGGGCAAGCCGCCGCGGCGGCTCGTCTTTCTGCACCTGGACGGCAGCGAGGTGCACCTGCCGCCGCACGGCGCCGAGGTGCGGCTCGCCGCGGACGGTCCCGAGGGCCGGAAGATCGGCTTCGTGACGACGTCCGTGCGCCACCACGAGCTGGGCCCGATCGCGCTCGCGGTCATCAAGCGGAACGTGCCGGCCGACGCGGAGCTCCTCGCGGAGGCCACGGCGGCGGCGCAGGAAGTCGTGGTCGAGCCGTAGCCACGCCCGGCACTACATCTCCAGCAGCACCGTGAACGGGCCGTCGTTCGTCAGGGACACCCGCATCTGCGCCCCGAACCGGCCCGTCGCCACGGTCGCGCCGAGCGCCCGCAGCTGCGCCACGACCTCGTCGACCAGCGGCTCGGCGACCGGGCCTGGGGCGGCGGCGTTCCAAGTGGGGCGGCGGCCCTTGCGGGCGTCCCCGTAGAGCGTGAACTGGCTGATGACCAGGAGCGGGGCGTCGATGTCGCTGCACGACTTCTCGTCGGCGAGCATCCGCACCGACCAGAGTTTGCGGGCCAGTTGGGCCGCCTTCTCCTTGGTGTCCTCGTGCGTGACCCCGACGAGGACGCACAGGCCCTCGCCCTTGATCTCGCCGACCGTCTCGTCGTCCACGACGACGCTCGCGCCGTCCACCCTCTGCACCACTGCTCGCATACGGCCATCATGCCGTGCGCCGATTTTCGTATCCCACAAGGGGTTTGAGCATGCTCCCCAACCCCCCATCCGGGGCGGATATGGGGCACTCGGGCACTAAGGGGCCATGGGGAGTGGCACCATGCTGACACGCGGTGCGTCGGTGGCGTGCGGCGCGGTCCGGTCGAGGGGACGGTAAGCAGACCATGGATACCCATGCCATGAGCCACACAACGAGTACGGGGCTGCCCGGGCAGCCCGTATCGCTGACGCACAGCGAGCGGGTGGCGCCGCTGACCCGCCCGCCGGCCCAGCGCACCGACAGCCCCGAGCTGCCGGCCGTGCCCGCCCCGGACCTGTCGGTCCTGCGCCTGCCGGAGCTGCGCACGCTGCGCCGCGACTCCCAGCAGAACGAGGCGGACCTGAGCTACGTACGGCGCCTGCTCCAGGGCCGGATCGACATCCTGCGGGCCGAGCTGGACCGCCGGAAGGACCCCGAGGGCCCGGTCGTGGACCGGCTCTCGGAGATCCTGCGGGACCAGCCGACGCGGCAGCGCTCCTCCGCCCGGCACGTCACGGTCGGCGTCCCGCACAGCGAGGAGTCCCGGCGCCTCGCCCAGGAGATGCTCGCCGAGGTCGAACTCTCGGACCTGGCCGCCCGCACGGACGCCGAGCTGCACACGGCGATGGGCCGCCTGGTCCGCTACGAGCAGCAGGTCTCGCGCCGCCGCCACCAGCTGCAGCGCACGGCGGACGACTGCAGCGCGGAAATCGCCCGCCGCTACCGCGCGGGCGAGGCGCAGGTGGACGACTTGCTGGGAAGCCCTTGAGGCGCCCTCTGGCGTTTGAGGCGCGGGTGGGCCAATCAAGCCCCGCCGGCGATTGAGGCGCGGGGTCCGGGGCAGAGCCCCGTGCGGTGCCGCGAGCGCACTCTCCGGACCCGGGCGGAACCCCACCGCGACGTAGGAAGAATCGGGGCGACACATACGTCCGCCCCCGCCTAGCGTGACCGCATGGACACCCGCCCCGCCGCCAGCGCAGCGCCCACCGTACGGACGGTGACCGAGGACGAGTTGCCCGACTGGTCCCGCGCCCTCAACACCGGTTTCCTCCGCCCGCCGACCGCCTCCCCGCAGACGGTCGCCAAACGCCGCGCCCACTTCGACCTCACCCGCACCCGCGCCGCCTTCGCCCCCGCCGGAGCCCCCGGCCCGCGGCAGGTCGCCACGTTCCGCTCCTTCGCGCAGGAGCTCACCGTCCCGGGCGGCGCCACCGTGCCCACGGACGCGGTCACCAACGTCACCGTCAGCCCCACCCACCGCCGCCGCGGGCTGCTCAGCCGCATGATGGCGGCCGACCTCGCCGAGGCGAAGGAGCGCGGCGACGTCGCGGCGACGCTGATCGCGGCGGAGTACCCGATCTACGGCCGGTTCGGCTTCGGCCCCGCGGCCACCGCCACCGTGTGGGAGATCGACGTACCGCGAGCCGGCCTCGACCCGCGCCGCTCGGGCCCGGACGACGGCGGCCGCGTGGACCTGGCGGACCCGGAGGAGGTGCGCAAGGTCGGCCCGGAGCTGCACGAGCGGCTGCGCGCCCGGGTCGCGGGCGTGGTGTCGCGGGACACGCACTGGTGGGAGTACAACACCGGACTGTGGCCGACCCTGGAGGACCCGTGGACGGAGCCGTTCCACGCGGTGTACCGCAACGCGCGCGGCGAGGTCGAGGGCCTGGTCGCGTACCGGGCCGACAACCACTGGAGCGACGGCAAGCAGCCGCGGAACACGGCGCAGGTGCAGCAGTTGATCGCCGTCACGCCGGCCGCCGAGCGCGCCCTGTGGACGTATGTCTGCTCCGTGGACTGGATCACCACGGTGCGCTCCGGGCTGCGCGCCCCCGACGACCTGCTGCCGCACCTGCTGCCCGACCCGCGCGCCGCCCGCGTCGTGACGCAGGCCGACTTCCTGTGGGTGCGGATCCTGGATGTCGTACGGGCCCTGGAGGCGCGCTCGTACGAGACGAGCGGGGAGTTCGCGTTCGAGGTGCTCGACCCGGCGGGGCTCGCGGGCGGGCGGTTCACGCTGACGGCGGCGCCCGGCGGGGCGGTTTGTTCGCCGGGCGCCGCCTCCCCGCAACTCACGGTCGACGTACGTGAGTTGGGGGCGCTGTGGCTGGGCGACGAGTCCGCGGTGCGGCTCGCGGCCCTGGGGCGGCTCGTGGAGCACGAGGCGGGCGCCGCCGCCGGGTTCGGCGCCCTGCTGCGTACGGCGCGGCGGCCGTGGTGCCCCGACGTGTTCTGAGCCGCGGCCCCGCGCGCGTACGGACGTTCTGACCGACCGGGCTCCCGGCTCCCCTCCGGAAGGGAGCCCGGTCAGCCGCTCTGGGCGAGCAGCATGACGAGGACGACGGCCCCGATGCCGCTGATCAAGGTGTTCTTGGCCTTGAGGCCGACGGAGAGGGCGATGAAGCCGATGATGCCCATCGGCCCGTACTTCCACTGGATGAGCTGCTCGAACCCGATGGCGAGTGCGGCGACGACGATGGCGAAGAGCGGCATTGTCCTACCTCCTTCAGGACCAGTGGTCCTCGTGGTCACCAACTTCAGGTCCCCCGACCATGTCCGGGAAGTTGGTCACCAACTCAAAGGTAGTTATCTCCGTTGAAGGGCGGCTCATAACCACCTTCACGTCAACTCCCCAAAGATGGCGGGAAGTTGTAGGGTTTGGTTGTGAGTGGGGAGCATGCCGCCGTCAACGGACGGCCCAGGTCACAGCGGGAACGACCCACGTACCGCGAAGTGGCCGACGCGCTGCGCGACCGGATCACGTCCGGTCGCCTGAGTCCCGGCCAACGGATGCCTACACAGGCGCAGTTGGCGGGCGAGTTCGGTGTGGAGCGCTCCGCCGTACGCCAGGCGCTGCGCATTCTGCAGACCGAGCATCTGTTGGTGAACGCCTCGAAGGGCAGCCCGGCCACGGTCGCGCGGCACCCGCGGCCCGCGGTCCTCGGCCCCGAGGCGCCGCCGCAGCCGACCATGGTGGCGCTCGCCCCGCGCATCGCCGAGGCCTTCGAGCGGGCCGACGTGGAGATCGACGCGCTGTGCCTGACGGCGGTCTCGCTGACGCTCGCGATGGGCGAGCCGCTGCGCCTCATCCACGAGGGGCGCCCGAAACCGGCCAGGGTGCGGGTGCGGGTGCTGCTGCCGAGCCGGGACATCGACCTCGCGTTTCCCGCGCCCGCGCCACCGCCGGCCGCCGCGCCCGTGTCGCGGGCCGCGGAGGCCTCGCGGACGGAGGCGGCGGTGGGCGGCCGGCTCCGGCGCGACTGGCTGGCGCAGCGCAACGCGCAGGGGCAGGTGCTGCGCCACAACCTGCTGGCCCTGCGGGCCACGCACAAGATGGACGTCACGGTGGAGTTCCGCGCGCTGCCGTTCACGCCCCCGGTCAAGCTCTACCTGCTCAACAGCAACGAGGCGCTGTTCGCGTACTACACGCTGAGCAGACGCGGTGAGCAGATCGACCACGAGCGGGTGGACGTGTACGACGCCGCGGGCGTGCAGCAGATGCTCTTCGCGTTCGAGCAAGGGGCGGGGCTGCGCGACACGACGTTCGTGGAGCAGTCCCACCTGTGGTTCAACGGCCTGTGGAACACGATCAGCCAGGACCTGACGCTCAGTACGTGAGGCGCGTCAGGCCGTGCAGCGCGGGCCGGTCAGTGCAGCGCGGGCCCGGCCACCGTGAGCGCGAGCAGCACGCCGCCCATCGAACTGCAGGTGGCGTTCCTGGCCTTGGCGCCGATGGCGAGCAGGAGCAGGCCCGCGACTCCGGCCGGACCGTAGTGCCACTGGGCGAGCTGCTCGAAGGTGATCACGACCACCGCGGAGAGGAGGCTCAGAACGGACATGGTGGTTCCCCCTGCTTCGGCGTTGCTGCGCTGATGGGCCTTACCTGGTCTCCTTCGCTGCCACCATTGGCCACCTTCTTCCAAGTTGGCGACCAACTGCACTGGAGTTGTCCCCACTTGGTCGTGGTATATAAACGGGAGGACGACAACTCTTGCCAAATCAGGGCGAGTTGTGCGGTTTGGTCGGGATCCAGGGGAGCAGGGCGTGGCGGACATGGCAGACGCGACACTGAACGGCAGGAGAAGGCTCACGGCCCAGGAGATCGCCGACCAGCTCCGCGAGCGGATCAGGGAGGGCGCGCTGCGACCGGGCGACCAACTGCCCACGCAGGCCACGCTCGCCGACGAGTTCGGCGTCGAGCGCGGCACGGTCCGTCAGGCGCTGCAGCTCCTGGAGACGGACGGCCTGCTGAGCAAGCGCAGCAAGGGCAGCCCGCCGCGCATCGCCCCGGGATCCGCCGCCCGCGACGAGCCGCAGCCCTCCATGGTCGCCCTCGCGCCCCGGCTGGTGGAGGCCTTCCACGCCCCCCACGTCCGTATCGACGCGGTCTGCATGACCTCGGAGACCCTGATGCTGGCCCTCGGCGAGCCGCTGCGCCACATCCACGAGGGCCGGATCCGCCCCGACTCCCTCGACGTGCGCATCCTGCTGCCCAGCCGCGACATCGACCTCGCCTTCCCGGTGCCGGTCCCGGACGACAGCGACGGCGTCGACCAGGAGGAGTCGGTCGCGGTGCACAACCGCTGGCTCGCCACGCGCAACGCGCAGGGCCAGGTGCTGCGCCACAACCTGCGCTCCCTGCGCTCCTCGCACGACATCGACGTACGGGTGACCTTCCGCGCCCTCCCGTTCACCCCGCCGGTCAAGCTCTATCTGCTGAACCAGTCCGAGGCGCTCCTCTCGTACTACATGGTCACGCGGCGCGAGGAGGAGATCGACAACGACACCAAGCTGGAGATGTTCTCGGCCACCGGCACGCAGGCGCTGCTCTTCTCCTTCGAGGAGCGGGCGGGCCAACGGGACCGGACGTTCGTGGAGGAGTCGCAGAAGTGGTTCGACGCGCTATGGGAAACCATCACCTCCGACCTGACACTCTCCTAGTGACTTCAGAGACGACGAAGCAGACTGTTCCGGTGGCAGAAGAGACCGAATCGCATCGGGAAACGACCGAAGCGGGTGACGCCCGCGAGTCGGGCACCCTCGCCGAGCTGATCGCGGGCGCCCGCCATGTGCTCTTCGACTTCGACGGGCCGATCTGCCGGCTGTTCGCGGGCCGCCCGGCGTCGGGGATCGCGCGGCAGCAGGTGGAGTGGCTGGACGCGCAGGGCCTCGGCGACGTACTGACGGACGAGGAACGCGCCGACGTGGACCCGCACGCGGCGCTGCGCCGCCTCGGCCGGGCGCGGCCGGACAGCGACCTGGTCCTGGAGATGGAGAGCCGGCTCACCGAGCAGGAGCTGCGCGCCGTCGCCTCGGCCTGGCCGACCCAGCACGCGGACCCGCTGATCCGCACCTGGACGGCGGTCGGCGCGCGCCTCGCCATCACCACCAACAACTCGGCGGAGGCGGCCCGCCGCTACATCGCGAGCCGCGGCCTGTCCGACTGCTTCGAACCGCACATCTACGGCCGCACCCGCGACCTGGCCCACCTCAAGCCGGACCCGTACTGCCTCAACCGCGCCATGTCGGCGATGGGGGCGGCGCCCGGGACCACGCTGATGATCGGCGACGCGGCGACCGACCTGGTGGCGGCGCGGGAGGCGGGAGTCGCGTTTCTGGGCTACGCGCGTCACGCCCGCAAGGAGAGCGTGCTGCGGGAGGCGGGGGCGCGGCAGGTGACCGGTTCCCTGGAGCCGATCATCGACATCCTGCGGGACCGCGGCTGACCTGCGCTTCCCTCATCCATCCCCACATCCCTTCCCGCATATCGGGTGGAGTTGGCAGCCAACTGCCGTAGAGTTGTACGGACTTGGTCGGGGGGTGAGGGGAGATCGTCGTGGCGAACGTCCCAACGGGGAACGCCCCCAGAGCGACCGCCGAAGACATCGCCGAGGCCCTGCGGAAGCGGATCGTCGGCGGCGACCTCAGGCCCGGCGAGCGCCTCCCGACACAGGCCGCGCTCGCCCGCGAATTCGGCGTCGAACGCGGCACGGTCCGCAACGCGCTCCAACTCCTGCGCGCGGACGGCCTGTTGACCAACCTGGGCAAGGGCAGCCCACCTACGGTGTCCCGCCCGGAGGGGCATTCTCTCCCCGGCGCACAGACGGCCAGAAGCATCCTCGGGCCACGCCTGGTGGCGGCGTTCGAGGCGCCGCACGTGTACGTGGACGTGGCGAGCCTGACCGGGGAGACGCTGGTGACGGCCCTGGGCGAGCCGCTGGGGAAGGTGTACGAGGGGGTGCTGCGGCCCGAGTCGGTGCGGGTGCGGATGGTGGTGCCGAGGCCGGGCGAGAACGCCGACTACCCCGCGCCGGTGGCCGGCTGGGGACCGGACGAGAAGCTCGACGAGGCGGTGCGGCGGCGCGGCCGCGTCCAGTGGGCCTCGCAGCGCATGGTGCTGGACAACGCCTTCAGGGGCCTGCGCGACCACGGCATCGACGCGAGCTTCGAGTTCCGCTTCGTCTCCGGCGTACCGACTCGGAAGGTCTACCTCCTGAACCGGCAGGAGGTGCTGGTCGGGCACTACGTGCCGGGCCGGTTCGAGCGGGAGATCGACGACTACGAGGGCGGGGACACGGTGGAGCTCGTGGACGTGGAGGGCTTTGAAACCGAGATGTTCCCCTTCGCCCGCTCCAGCGGCCGGGACCAGGCGGCCTTCGTGGACGGGGAGCAGGCGATGTTCGACGGCTTGTGGGAGCACGTCGCGCGGCGGGGGCGGGCTTGAGTCAGGCCTGAGCCAGGGCGAGGAGCACCAGCGCCGCCCCGGTCAACGCCCAGGCCGTCGACCTCCGCTCGGCGGACAGGAGCAGGGTGAGGGCGGCGAGGGCCAGAAGTCCGAGGCCCCCGTACTCGGACCGGAGGAACAGCTCCAGGCCGTAGCCGAGCACGGTCGCCAGCAACTGCGGTATCGGATTCACGGGTCCCCACCCTTCAACTGTCGGGCCAACCAGTCCAATTGGACTGCTGGACTTGGATTGGGCTTCCCCGGCCCGGCAGATCGTTAATCAACACCCCACATAGGCGCGGAAGTTGACTGAAACCGGTGTGCCGTTGGGCTGACGGAGGTACGTTCCTTCCGTGACGAGCAGCCGGAGCGGGGCCAGCGGCGGCAAGGAGGTCTTCCGTGTCGTGGAGGAGCTGCGCGCGCGGATGGCCGGCGGCGTGTACTCGTTGGGGTCCCTGCTGCCGGCCCAGCGGCCCCTGGCCGATGAGTTCGACGTGTCCCGGGACACGGTGCAGCGCGCGCTCAAGCAGCTGCGCGCCGAGGGCTGGATAGAGTCGAAGCAGGGCAGCGGGACCCGTGTCGTCCGGGCGCAGGAGGCGCAGTCGTACACGGCGCGGGCGGCGATAGAGGGCCGGGTGACGCTGCGCGGATTCTTCGACGAGGCGTTCGCGGGGCCCGAGGTCCTGCTCGACGTGTTCACCCTGACGTCGGAGTCGCTCGACATGCAGGTGAAGAGCCAGATCGAGCGGATCAGGTCGGGGGAGGTGCGGCCCGACCGCATCGCCATCCGGATGCTGATTCCCGACGAGTCCCTCGACCTGCCCTACCCGCGGGCCCTGGACGATCCGGACGGGCGTCTGACCGCGGAGCTGAAGGACCGGCTGCTGGAGATCACGCGTCGGCACAGCTCGTCCATGCAGGCGGAGCTGCGACAGCTGGAGGCCGAGGGGCTCGTCGAGTCCGCGAGCATCGAGATCCGGCATGTGATGCTCACGCCGACGTCGAAGCTGTACCTGGTTGGCGGCGACCAGGCGCTGCACGGCCCGTACGAGGTCATCGAGCGGCCCATCGTCCTGGACGACGAGGTGACGGTCCGAGCGCTGGACGTCCTGGGCCTCGGCGCCAAGCTCACGCACTACGTCAAGGACGGCAACCAGGATTCGCGGGGGACGGTCTTCCTGGAGAGCTGGCAGGCGTGGTTCGACTCGGTGTGGGACCACTTGGCGCGCTGAAGGAGCGCTGAAGGCGCACCGAAAGACGGACTGAGTCGATCGGGGTTCGAACGCCATACCCCTCTGCGTGTTTCTTTACACCTCCTAGACCGCTCACTCTGCTCACTCCGGTCGTGAGGCGCCCGCACGGGCGTTACTGTGTGGCCCTGTTACGGCCCGTTGCATGAGTATTCAGGAGCGGCCTGTGGGCGCTGTCATCGCCCCGAGTGCCCCGATGCCGGATGTTGTTGCCGGTGTGGGAGTGGCGGACGTCTGGCGCCGCGTCGTGGAGCGGGCGCAGCGCAGCGGCGAGCGGACGAGCGGTCACCACAATCTCAACCATGTGGTGCGGCTGACCGACGAGGAGGCGCTCGCCCTCGAACGTCCCCTCGGCTCGAAGGTCATGGTCCGGCAGCGCATGACGGGCGTGGCCCCCGTGGTGATCAGGACCTGGGGTGACGAACAGGGCGTCCTCGAGGCATTACGCGGCAGTGGGCGCCCGGTGCCGCAGTGCCTCGACCGGTTCGAGGGCGGCGCGGTCCACAGCTATCTGGAGGGCGCCCCCCTCTCCAGCATCTGCCGGAACGGCGACCGGGTCGATCCGCAGCTGATCCAGGCCTTCGCCGAACTGCTCGCGGACATGGCGCGGGTGCCCGAGGTCTCCCTGCCGGCCCGCCCCGACTACTGGCCGAAGGACGGGGACAGCAGGGGTTTCCTGAGGATGCTCCTGACGCAGGCGGAGGAGCAGATCCGGCGGCCCAATTGGCCTGAGTTCGGTGGGCTGTTCGTGGCGCTCGGCGTTCCGGAGAACACGCTGCGGCTCTACCAGCACTGGGCGCCGCGGATGACCCCCCGCCCGTTCCACCTCCTCCACGGGGACCTGCACCGGGGGAACGTGATCGTCACGCACGACGGTGAGCCCTTGCTGCTCTGGGTGGACTGGGAGCTGGCGACGTACGGGGACCCGCTGCACGATCTGGCCGTGCACCTGGTGCGCATGGACTACCCCCGTGACCAGCGCAACGAGGTCGTGGAGCTCTGGCACAAGGCCATGTGGAGCGTCCGGCCCGAGGCGGTCGAAGGCCTCGATTCCGACCTGCGGCACTACATCGACTTCGAGCACGCGCAATCCGTGTACCCGGACGTGATCCGGGCGGCCGGATCGCTCGAGGAGCGGTTCAGCCAGAGCGACCTGGAGCGGGCGGCCGCCGAGGTCCACCGCGCCCTGAAGGTGGCCTCGCGGCCGCTGCGGTTGCGCAACGTACTGACGTCCTCCGCGATCGAACCGCTGCTCTACCGGTGGCGGGTGGCCAGGGGCGGCCGGCACCGGGGCAAGCTCTTCTCTGCGGCCATCCACTGGGAGCCGGACACGCGGCTCCCGCTGTTGGACGACTTCCCTCCGGAACACGTCGAGGAGGCCCTGTGGGCGGAGGGCGTCGCCCCGGCGTCGCACGTCTTCAAGGGAACGTCGCACCTGGGGACGTTCGTCGAGGTCCGCGGCTTCGGCCGGGTCATGGTGCGCCGGAAGGTGGCGGACGCCGTCAACCCGATCGAGCCGAGGTTCCTCAACGAACACACGGTGCTCCGGGCGATCGAGGAATCAGGCGCCAAGGTCAGCATCTCCCGAGTGCTCGCGCTGGGGACGAGCGACCTGGAGGACCAGTTCACCATCCAGTCGTACGCCGGGCACCACCGAGCCCGCGGCGGCCCGCAGCACCCGGAGCACGGGCTGCTGCCCGGCGAAGTGATTGATCTGGTCGACCAGTTGTGCCAACTCGCCGAGGCCGACATCAAGGTGGAGCCGCAGGACATGGGCGAGCTGAGCTTCTACCCGTGGCTCTGTCATCAACTGCATCTGATGGTCCGCGAGTTGGCGCCCCCGGCGAAAGACCTCGCGGCCCGGCTCGGGCTGCCGGACGAGGACGAACTGGAGGCCCGGCTGCTGCGGCACGACGTGCAGCCGCGCGCTGATGGCCTGCTGCACGGCGATCTGAACCCCTGGAACCTGGTCAGGCGCGAGGGCAGAACCGGCCTCACCCTCATCGACTGGGAGATGGCGATGGTCGGAGACCCGCTCTACGACCTGGTGCGGCACATCCACCTGACGCCGACGACCCGGGAGGTCCGGGAGCGCATGTACGCGCGCTGGTCGCTGTGGATGCCGGACAGGTACACAGACGGCTGGCAGAACGACGTCCCCGTTTACCAGGGCCTCGAAGTGGTCCGTTCCGCCTACGTGGACCTGGACCGCCTGGTGACCGGCTCCGGCCTGGACGCCCCGAACGTGCGGCGCGCGGTCGGCTCGTACACCACGACGCTCCGCAAGGCCCTGGCCTGGCTGGAAATGCCCGCAGGGGCGGCGGGTGCGGCCAACCCGTATCTTGCCCTGGCCCTGCCGCACGCGGACCATGACAGGAAATAGGCGGCACCCGGGGGAGGGCTGCGCATGTCGGACGACGGGGGCGGCGGCGCGGCCGGTGGTAGGGGCGGGATCGCCCGGTCGCTGCGGAGGTTCCAGCAACGGGTCGAGCCCACGGCCGTACGCGTACTGCTCCTGGTCGTCTTCGTCACCGGGTTGACCGCCCAGTTCGTCACCCCGCTCGGCGACGCGCTGGAAGGCAAGGCGTTCCTGGGCGGCGCCCTGCTCAGCCTCGTCGCCTTCGTCCTGTACGACGCGCTCAAGGAGCTCACCGCCGCGAGCAGGCTGCCCGCCCGGGTGGAGGCGAGCTCCCGCAACCTGGGCAACTTCGTGGCCGACGCCTTCGAGTCCCGGCGCGTGGAGATCAGCTTCTACGGCTACACGGGAGAGACCCTCTTCAACGAGCTGTACCACCGGCTCGAACGGCTCGCGGAAGCGCCGGGACCGACCCGCCGGGTCACCGTGCGCATGATCGTGCCGGACTTCTCGCTGCCCATGTTCGTGCCGTCCCGGGTCGGCGCGGACGGTACGGCGGAGGACGCCCCGGAGTTCCGCGACAGGATCGAGCGCAAGTGCCAGGAGTACGACCAGATCCTCTCCCACCTCGCGGAGGGTCTGACCCGGCTCGGTCACGTCGAGGTGCACTGCGAGTACCGGGTCGTCGCGGGCCCGCCGCTGCACAAGCTCTGCATCTTCAACCGCAAGCGCGTGCTGCACGGCCTGTACGACCTGTCCTCCCGCATGTCCTTGCGGACGCAGTACTACGACCCCAAGGGGTACGACACCGACCTCACCGTTCTGGCGGCCGAGCGCCGTCCCGAGGACGAACCGGCCGTCGGCATGTGGGTCAAGCACTTCGACGACCTGTGGGCGTTGGTGGCGCAGGTGCCGGAGTGGCGTCGGCGGGCGGCCGCCTGAGCCGGGGGACGTACCCTCCTCCTCATGACCGACCGCGCCCCCGGCCTCCGTGAACGCAAGAAGCAGCGCACCCGGCAGACGCTCTCCGAGACCGCCGTGCGGCTGTTCATGGAGAAGGGGTACGACAGCGTGTCCGTGGCCGAGGTCGCCGCGGCGGCGGAGGTGTCGAAGCCGACCCTGTTCCGGTACTTCGCCGCGAAGGAGGACCTCGTCCTGCACCGGTTCGCGGACCACGAGGACGAGGCGGCGCGGGTCGTGGCGGGCCGGGCGGAGGGGGAGGCGCCGCTCGGGGCGTTGCGGCGGCACTTTCTGGAGGGGCTGCGGCGGCGGGACCCGGTGACCGGCCTGTGCGATCACCCGGCGGTGCTCGCGTATCAGCGGCTGCTGTACGGGACGCCGCAGCTGGTGGCCCGGTTGTACGGGTATCAGGAGCGGTCCGAGCGGGCACTCGCCGAAGCGCTGGGCGGATCTGGGGTGCGGGCCCGGATCGCCGCGGGGCAGATCGTCGCCACGCAGCGGATCCTCGCCGAGGAGAACGTGCGACGGATCGTGGCCGGCGAGTCCGCCGACGAGCTGGAGGCGGCGGCCGTGCGCACCGCGAAGGAAGGGTTCCGGCAGCTGGCGGAGGGGATCGGGCGCTGGTACGGGTGACCGCGCCCCGGGTCACTACCCCCGCTGCCGAGCCCTCCGCGGCCCCGCCGGGCTCGGCGAGGGCGTGCTCAGGTGGCCCTCTGCGAGGTGCGTGAGCAGGCGCAGGAACGTCTCCCGGTCGCCCGGCGGGAACGCCGCGAGGGCCTCCTCGTGGACCCGGTCCACGATCTCCTGGCTGCGCGCGGCCGTGCGCGCGCCCTCCTCCGTGACGGCGATGACCCGCGCCCGCCGGTCCGTGCTGGACGGCCGCCGCTCCGCGAGTCCGGCCTTCTCCAGGGCGTCGACCGTGACGACCATCGTCGTCTTGTCCATGTCGCCGATCTCCGCGAGCTGGTTCTGCGTGCGCTCCTCCTCCAGCGCGTGCACGAGCACGCAGTGCATCCGCGCCGTCAGCCCGATCTCGGCGAGCGCGGCGGCCATCCGGCTGCGCAGCACATGGCTCGTGTGGTCCAGGAGGTACGAGAGGTCGGGCCTGGTCCGGGTGGGGGCGGGCGTCATGGCGGTCATGGGCCCAGGGTAGTCGATGAGTCGTTCCGAAGAATATCGTCTGCAACGAAACTATCTGCTACGGTCGTTTCGTCGACGCCGCCCGGCAGGGGTGGCAGAACGAACGACCGAAGGGCACAGTCATGTCTGTAACGCCCACTCCTCCCGTGCCGTCCGCCGGTGAGCCCACTCGCTCCCGCTGGCTCGCCCTCGGCGTCATCGCCACCGGCACGCTCATGATCATCCTCGACGGGTCGATCGTCACCGTCGCGATGCCGGCCATCCAGAACGACCTCAACTTCTCGCCCAGCGGCCTGAGTTGGGTCGTCAACGCCTATCTCATCGCCTTCGGGAGCCTGCTGCTTCTCGCCGGGCGGCTCGGCGATCTGCTCGGCCGCAAGCGGATGTTCCTCGCCGGCACCGGGGTGTTCACCGCCGCATCGCTCGTCGCGGGGATCGCCACCACCCCCGCCGTACTGCTCGCGGCGCGTTTCCTCCAGGGCGTCGGGAGCGCGATGGCCGCCGCCGTCGGGCTCGGGATCCTCGTCACGCTCTTCACCGACCCCCGCGAACGGGCCCGCGCCATAGGGGTGTTCAGCTTCACCGGCGCCGCGGGCGCCTCGATCGGGCAGGTCCTGGGCGGCGTACTCACCGACGTCCTCGACTGGCACTGGATCTTCTACATCAACCTGCCCATCGGCGCCGCCGTCCTCGCCCTCGCGGCCACCGCCCTGCCGGGCGACCGCGGCCTCGGGCTGCGCGCCGGTGCCGACGCGTGGGGCGCGCTGCTGATCACGGCGGGGCTGATGCTCGCGATCCTCGGCGTCGTCAACATCGAGGCGTACGGGGCGGGGTCGTGGCGGTCGGCCGGGGCGGTCGTGGCGGGGCTGGTCCTCGTCGCCGCGTTCGTCGTGCGCCAGGCGCGGGCCCGTACGCCGCTCATGCCGCTGCGCATCCTGCGCTCGCGGGCCGTCGTCGGCGCCAACGTCACGCAGATCCTCACCCTCGCCGCGATGTTCGCCTTCCAGGTGCTCGCCGCGCTCTACATGCAGCAGGTCCTCGGCTACGGGGCCCTGGAGACCGGCCTCGCGATGCTGCCCGCCGCCGTGCTGATCGGCGCGGTCTCGCTGGGTGTCTCGGCCCGGCTGGCCACCCGGTTCGGGGAACGGCGGGTGCTGCTCGCCGGGCTCGTCCTGCTCGCAGGGGCCCTCGGGTACCTCGCCCGGGTGCCTGTTCAGGGGCAGTACGTCGCCGATCTGCTGCCCGTGATGCTGCTGGTGTCCGGCGGCGGGCTCGTGCTGCCCGCGCTCGCCGGGCTCGGGATGTCCGCGGCGGGCGAGCGGGACGCGGGCCTTGCCTCCGGCCTGTTCAACACCACCCAGCAGATCGGCATGGCGCTGGGTGTCGCCGTCCTTTCGACCCTGTCCGCCGCGCGCACCGACTCCCTTGTGGCGGGCGGGAGTTCGCAGGCCGCCGCGCTGACCGGCGGATACCGGCTCGCGTTCGCCGCCGGGGCCGGGCTGATCGGGATCGCGTTCTTGGTCGCGCTGGTCCTGCTGAGGCGACCGGCCGCACCCGCCGCCGAGTCCGCACCCGCCGCCGAGTCCGGCCGCGCGGCGTCCGCCCCTCCTTTGGCGGCGCCCTGATCCGGCTCCGCGCGTGGCGCGCGACACTTTTGCAAGCAGTCGCTTGCAAAAGTTAGCGCGGTTGCGGCACCATCGGGGCATGGCATCGCTCAACGTCGGAAGTCTCGGCGAATACCTGCGCGAGCAGCGTCGCAACGCGCAGTTGTCGCTCCGTCAGCTCGCCGAGGCCGCCGGGGTGTCCAACCCGTACCTGAGTCAGATCGAGCGCGGGCTGCGCAAG
Organism: Streptomyces sp. NPDC059897; assembly: GCF_042730865.1. Lineage (NCBI taxonomy): Bacteria > Bacillati > Actinomycetota > Actinomycetes > Kitasatosporales > Streptomycetaceae > Streptomyces > Streptomyces sp. NPDC059897. The sequence continues at coordinate 60,089 of NZ_JBHWKQ010000032.1, forward strand.
CCGAGCGCGGAGGTTCTGCAGCAGGTCGCCAAGGCCCTGCGGATCTCCGCGGAGACGTTGTACGTGCACGCCGGCATTCTCGACGCCGAGCGGGAGCGGACCGAGGTGGAGACGCGCGCCGTCATCCTCGCCGACCCCTCGCTCAACGAGCGTCAGAAGCAGGTTCTGTTGCAGATCTACGAAGCCTTCAGGCACGAGAACGGCGACGGCACCGGCGAGAGCAACGACGGCACTGACAGCGACACCGAGCCCGACAGTGGCGATGCCGAGCCCTCAAGCAGCAGTTGATGTGATCCGGGAGGACCACGCCATGGCCATCAAGGACGACCTGCGCAAGACCCTCACCGACCCGACCCCGCTCTACTTTGCCGCCGGCACCGCCGAGCTCGCGTACCAGCAGGCCAAGAAGGTGCCGGGGATCGTGGAGCAGCTGCGGAGCGAGGCGCCGGCCCGCTTCGACTCGGTGCGGCAGACCGACCCGAAGGACGTGCAGGAGAAGGCGGCCACCCGCGCCAAGGAGGCGCAGGCCACCCTCACGGCGAAGGTGAACGAGCTGGTCGCGGGCCTCGACACCGACCTGAAGAAGTTCGGCGAGAGCGCCCAGGAGTTCGCGCTGCGCGGCGTCGGCTACGCCGCGGAGGCCGCCGTCAAGGCGCGCGAGACGTACGAGAAGGTCGCCGAGCACGGCGAGGAGGCTGTGAAGGCATGGCGCGGCGAGGCCGCCGAGGAGATCGTTGAGATCGCCGAGGCCGTCGAGCCCGACCCCGAGCCGGAGACCAAGGACGCGCAGGCCAAGGAGACGCAGGCCAAGGACGCGCAGGCCAAGGACGAGCCGGCCGCCGCCAAGAAGGCCCCGGCCAAGAAGACCACCACCGCGAAGAAGACGACCACGCCCGCCAAGAAGACCGGCTCCGGCTCCACGCCGCCCGCCAAGTAGGGGCTGCGCCGACGGGCCGGGCACTTGTGGAGTGTCCGGCCCGTTGTACGGGTACCGTGGCCGTCGTCGGACGGTTCCGTAAGCAAGTCGATTCTGGTGGTGGCGTTGTGCTGATGCAGGGTTTCGCCAATGTGATGTGGCTGCTGAGCATGGCGTTGATCATCTTCAGCGGTTTCGCGCTCGTCGACGCCGCCATCCGGCGTGAGGACGCCTACCGGGCGGCCGACAAGAAGACCAAGCCGTTCTGGCTGATCATCCTCGGGATCGCGTTCGTCGTGAACCTGCTGTTCCCGATCCTGTCGTTCCTGCCGATCATCGGCCTGATCGCGACCATCGTCTACATGGTGGACGTGCGGCCCGCCGTCAAGCAGATCAGCGGTGGCGGTGGGGGCCGCAAGGGCGGCGGCTCCAGCAGCGACGGGCCGTACGGGCCGTACAACGGCGGCCGCTGACCGACCCGTCCGACCCCGGCTTCCACCCCCGGGGCCGGTTCACCGGTCGAGCAGCAGTACCGCCACGTCGTCCGTCAGATCGCCCCCGTTGAGATCGCGCACCTCGTTCATCGCGGCCTCGAGCAGCCCCTCGCCGGTCAGGCCCTGCGCCCGCTGGCGGCGGATCATCTCCACCATGCCCTCCTGGCCGAGCCGCTTCCTGCCCTCGCCGATCCGGCCCTCGATCAGCCCGTCCGTGTAGAGCATCAGGCTCCACTCGGGGCCCAACTCGACCTGCATGCGCGGCCACCGGGCCTTCGGCAGCAGTCCGAGGGCCGGGCCGTTGTTCTCGTACGGGAGCAGTACCGCGGGGCGTCCGGGGGTCGCTATCAGCGGTGCCGGGTGGCCCGCCAGGCACAGGCCCGCGCGCCGGCCGTCCGGCGCGATGTCGACCGTGCACAGCGTCGCGAAGATCTCGTCGTCGGAGCGCTCGTGCTCCAGGACCTGCTGGAGCGTGGAGAGCAGCTCGTCCCCGCACAGGCCCGCGAACGTCAACGCGCGCCACGCGATGCGCAGTTCCACGCCGAGCGCCGCCTCGTCGGGGCCGTGCCCGCAGACGTCGCCGATCATCGCGTGGACCGTGCCGTCGGGCGTGCGCACCGTGTCGTAGAAGTCGCCGCCGAGCAGCGCGCGCGAGCGGCCCGGACGGTAGCGGGAGGCGAACCGCAGCGTCGAACCGTCCAGCAGCGGCTTCGGCAGCAGGCCGCGCTCCAGACGGGCGTTCTCCTGCGCGCGCAGCCGGGACTCGGTGAGCCCCTGCTGCGCCACGTCGGCGCGCTTGCGCTCCACCGCGTACCGGATCGCCCGGCCGAGCAGCCGGGAGTCCAGCTCCTCGCGGAACAGATAGTCCTGTGCGCCCACCCGGACCGCCTCGGCGCCGCGCTCGGCGTCGCCCGACGTGGTCAGGGCGAGCACGGCGCGGCGCGGGGCCAGGCGCAGCAGGTGCCGCAGCGTGCGCAGCTCGTCCTGGTGCTCGGGCTCCGACCGGTCCGGCTTCGCGCCGGGCAGCGCGAGGTCGAGCAGGATGCAGCTGACGTCGTCGGTGAGCAGCCGCTCGGCCTCGGTGAGGTTGCGCGCGGTGCGCACGCGGATCGGCTTGCCCGCGGCGTCGGGCACCTCGGGGATGCTGAGGGAGCCCGCCGGGTCGTCCTCTATGACCAGGATCGTCAGGCCGGTGGCGTCACGCTCGGCGGGTGCCGGCGCGTGAGCGGCCTCGTCGGCCGACGTCTCCTGGTCGTACTCGGCGCTCTGTGTGTCGTTGGCGGCAGGGCGGTCGGTGGTCGGCCGCTCGTCCTGCCGGTCCTGCTGGTCGTGCATGTCGGTCGTGGAGTGCGCGTCCTGAGCCTGACCACCTTCCACGGCCGGGATCGCTCTCTGCCGCGGTACGGGTACGGGCATCGCTTCGGTTTCCTTCCCTCCCCCCGAGGGCACGGTGGGACGAAGGTCCTCGCACCACCGACGGGGACCTTAGCGTTAGCCGACGTCCGAACGGAATGGTGAGCGGCAAAGGGCCCGCGTCATATGCCGCCCCCAGCACCGGAATTGGGTGGGTTCCGTCCCTGGTCGGGCGGGCCGAAGATGACGAAGGTCACGCCGGGGCGCCGGAACCGCACGGCCGCGCGTGCCGTAGGTCACGTGGGGCACGTCACCCAATTGGGGACCAAATCCGACATCCGGCCCCGGGGGTCGGCGGGCAGGCGGCGGCCCCGGCCTCAGGCGTCCGGCCTGACCACCCCGAGCATCGCCATCGAACCCGCGCCCGCGACCGTCACATTCCGCCCCGGACGGGGCGCGTGGATGATCGCCCCCTTGCCTATGTACATCCCGACATGGCTCGCGTCGTCGTGGTAAATGATCAGGTCGCCGGGGCGCATGTCCTTGATGTCGATGCGCTTCAGCTGCTTCCACTGCTCCTGCGACGTGCGCGGTATCGGCTGCTTCGCCGACGCCCACGCCTGCGAGGTCAGGCCCGAGCAGTCGAACGACTTCGGGCCCTCTGCGCCCCACACGTACGGCTTGCCCAGCTGCTCCGACGCGTAGCGCACGGCCTTCTTGCCGGCCGCCGACGCCTTGCCGTCGATCTCCTTCAGGACGCCCGAGGAGAGCCACTCCGTCTGCGCCTTCTGCTCGGCCGCCTCCTCCAGCTGCCGCAGCCGCTCGCGCTCCTTCTCGGCGAGCCGGTCCTCGATCTTCTGCGCCGCCTTGATCTGCTTCTCGATCCGCTTCTTCGCGGCGGCCTTCTTCTCGCGCCCCTCGTCGAGCGCCTTCCACTTGGCGGAGGCGACGTCCGCGTACTTCTCCAGGGAGTCCTGCGTCCTGTCGAGGCGGGAGATCAGATTCCGCGTGGCCTGCTGCCCCTGGTGGGCGCGACCCGCGTTGTCGAGGAAGCGGCCCGGGTCGCCGGCCAGCATGAACTGGGCCTCCTGGGAGATCCCGCCGGTGCGGTACTGCTCGCGGGCCGCCGCGCCCGCCCGGCCCTCGAGGCTGTCGAGCTCCGCCTGGCCGTCCGCGATCTTCCGGGCCAGCTTCACGATCTGGTCGGACTGGTCGGCCGCCTTCTCCTCCGCCGCGTTGTACTCGTCGGTGGCGACCGCGGCCTGGTGGTACAGCTTGTCGAGCTTCTTGCGCACGGCCTCAAGATCCGCGGTCTTCAGCGGACTTGAGGGCGAGGGGGAGGGCGCGGGATCCGCGTACGCCACGCCCGTCGGCGCCAGTACGGTCACGGCGCACACCAGCGCCAGGGCCGCCATCGTCGTCGTGCTCCGCTTGCTCATCTGCTCCTGCCCCCACAGCCGAGACAAACCTGATTTACCGTCAGTAACTCGCGCACGTTCGGGGGATGGTGCCACGCGCGTCCCGAATGCGACAGACCCGTACGGCATTCCCCGAACGCTCCGACGAACGGGACGCCGAGATCGTTCCCCTGGATCCGCCGTGTCTCAGCCGTTTCTCCCCGGCGCCAACGCCCCCCACGCCACGGTCACTTCACCCTGCCGCCAGCGCCCCGGACGATCCACCACCGGCCAGTGGGCCGCCAGAGCCCGCACCGTCCGGATCCACCGCTGCCGCGCACCGTACGAGGCGTAGGGCGCGGCCGCCGCCCACGCCCGGTCGAAATCGCGCAGGAAAGCGTGCACCGGCTCGCCGGGAACGTTGCGGTGGATCAGCGCCTTGGGCAGCCGTTCGGCCAGGTCGGAGGGTGTCTCCAGGGACCCCAGCCGGGTCGCGAACGTCACGGTCCGCGGGCCTTCGGGGCCGAGCGCCACCCACACGTGCCGGCGCCCGATCTCGTCGCAGGTGCCCTCCACGAGGAGGCCGTCCGGCGCGAGCCGCGCGCACAGCCGCTCCCACACCGCGGCGACCTGCTCCTCGTCGTACTGGCGCAGCACGTTCGCGGCGCGGATCAGGAGCGGGGGAGTGTCGAGCGGCACCTCGAAGCCGCCGTGCCGGAAGGTGAGCCCGTCGCGCTCGTACGGCTTCGCCGCGGCGACCCGCGCCGGCTCGATCTCGATGCCGACCACGCGCGCGTGCGGCGCCGTCTCCCGCAGCCGGGCCAGCAGCTCCACGGCCGTCCAGGGCGCCGCCCCGTAGCCGAGATCGACCGCCACCGGGTCGTCGGCGCGGCGCAGCGCGGCGCCGTGGACGGCCGCGATCCAGCGGTCCATGCGGCGCAGCCGATTCGGATTGGTGGTGCCTCGCGTCACGGTTCCCACGGGGCGAGAACTGGAACGCGGGCTCATGGGTACGAGGGTATGCGCTGCCCCGGACGCCGCTTTGGTTGAGACCCGTACGGTAATGATTCGGCAAAGTGGAAATGGAGCAGCCGGCTCCGGCGTTGCCCCCTTGGAAGAGGGCCTGTGCCCTCCGGTCGTCGTGCCCGCAGTACGCCCACCAAGGAGGGCCCGCCACGTGAGCCAGTACGTGACCAGGTTCCGCCGCTCCGGGGCTGCTCCGGCCCTGCTGCGGTTCCCCGGTGCGCATCGGCGCCCGCGCCGCATCGCGATGCTCAGCGTGCACACCTCGCCCCTCCACCAGCCCGGCACGGGCGACGCGGGCGGCATGAACGTCTACATCGTCGAGCTCGCCAAGCGGCTCGCGGCGATCAACATAGAGGTCGAGATCTTCACCCGCGCCACCTCCGGCGGCCTGCCGCCGGAGGTCGAGCTCGCGCCCGGCGTCCTCGTACGGCACGTGGACGCGGGCCCCTACGAGGGCCTCGCCAAGGAGGACCTGCCCGCCCAGCTGTGCGCCTTCACGCACGGCGTCATGCAGGCGTGGGCGGGCCACCGCCCCGGCTACTACGACCTCGTCCACTCGCACTACTGGCTGTCCGGCCAGGTCGGCTGGCTCGCCGCCGAGCGCTGGGGCGCGCCCCTCGTGCACGCCATGCACACCATGGCCAAGGTCAAGAACGCGGCGCTGGCGGAGGGCGACACCCCCGAGCCGGCCGCCCGCGTCATCGGCGAGACCCAGATCGTGCGCGCCGCCGACCGCCTCATCGCGAACACGGCGGAGGAGGCCGACGAGCTGGTACGGCACTACGAGGCGGACCCCGGGAACGTCGCGGTCGTGCACCCCGGCGTGAACCTGGACCGCTTCCGCCCCGCCGACGGCCGCGCCGCCGCCCGCGCCCGCCTCGGTCTGCCCCAGGATGCCCTGGTCCCGCTCTTCGCGGGCCGTATCCAGCCCCTGAAGGCCCCCGACATCCTCCTGAAGGCCGTCGCCGTCCTCCTCGACGAGCGGCCCGAGCTGCGCTCCCGCATCGTCGTCCCCGTGGTCGGCGGCCCCAGCGGCAGCGGCCTCGCCAAGCCGGCCGCCCTCCAGAAGCTCGCCGCGAAGCTCGGCGTCGCGGACGTGGTCCGCTTCCAGCCGCCGGTCGGCCAGGAGCAGCTCGCGGACTGGTTCCGCGCGGCATCCGTCCTCGTCATGCCGTCCTACAACGAGTCCTTCGGCCTCGTCGCCATAGAGGCCCAGGCCGCCGGCACGCCGGTGATCGCCGCGTCCGTGGGCGGCCTCCCCGTAGCCGTACGCCACGACAAGACCGGCTTCCTGGTCGACGGCCACGAACCTGCCCACTACGCGCGCGTGCTCCGCGAATTCGCCGACCACCCCCACCTGGTCGACACCATGGGCGACGCGGCCGCCCGCCACGCCCTCTCCTTCGGCTGGGACACGGCGGCCTCCGCGACGGCGGACGTCTACACGGCGGCGATGCAGGCGAGGCGCCGTTATGTACCCTCGCACCATGGCTGACCAGCGACAGGCACACGACGTCATCGAGTCCACGCTGAAGGACGCCGAGCTGGAGTGGGAGAGCCCGGAGACGGGTTCGTACGTGGTGAAGCTCCCCGGCACCCGCAAGCTGTCCACGACGCTGTCCCTGCGCGTGGGCCGGCACAGCCTCTCGCTCAACGCCTTCGTGATCCGGCACCCGGACGAGAACGAGGCCGGTGTGCACCGCTGGCTCCTGGAGCGCAATCTGCGCCTGTACGGCGTGAGTTACGCGGTCGACCAGCTCGGCGACATCTACCTCACCGGCAAGCTCCCGCTCGCCGCCGTCACCCCCGACGAGATCGACCGCCTCCTCGGCTCGGTCCTGGAGGCCGCGGACGGCTCCTTCAACACGCTCCTCGAACTGGGCTTCGCGAGCGCGATCCGCAAGGAGTACGAGTGGCGGGTGGCGCGCGGCGAGTCGACGCGCAACCTGGACGCGTTCGCGCACCTGACGCAGCGCCCCGCCAAGTAAGTCTCTCAACAAGCTGATTGACCGCTAGCCGAGCGCCACCATCCGCACCACCGTCACGGTCAGCACCGACCCGGAGACGTAGTAGAGGACTATCGCCCCGCCGACCGTCGCCTCGCGGCGGTCGCGTTCGCCGCACACCGTCGTCGAACCGTGGCCGTACGGGTCGTGGGACAGCGTGCGGGCCATCTCGTCGCGGAAGGCGTCCGGGTTCGCCATCTTGGCCAGGGTGTCGTCGGCGGGCGGTGCGTAGGCGACGCGGCAGGCGCCGCGCCTGCGTCTGCGGCTCACGCCGGGCCCCGCCTCTCCGCCTCGTCGCGGGCGAGCCGGGCGAGGATCGCGTCGGCCTCCGGGTCCGGCACCGCCTCCAGCATCCAGTGCCGCATGACGGCGTGGATCTCGCCGACCCCCGCCGCGTTGATCGCCCGGTCGAACTCGGCGCGCTGCTTGGCGTCCAGCGCGGCGCGGATCGCCGGAATGCTGTTGGGGACGTCGACCTCGACGCCGCCCACCAGCGTTCTGGGCGGTTCGTCAGTTCTGGAGGAGGTCCTTGGGGGTTCGGCCATGTACGGTCACGTACCCGCCGAACTGCCCGGTCAAGCCGGGCTGTTCTCGGCCGCCACGGGCGCCGCCGCGACCGGCTTCGAAGGCCCCGCGTCCGGCAGCCCGCGCATCAGCGCCCAGTAGCCGATCGCCGTCGCCGTGCCGAGGATCGCGCACCCCGCCCACAGCCAGCCGGCGCCCGCCGAGTCGATCACCCAGCCGCCCGCGAGCGGGGCGACGAGGGCCGCCGCCGACCACGACATGGTGTAGACGCCCTGGTAGCGGCCGCGCCCTTCGGCGGGGGAGAGGCGGGCCACGAGCCCCGACTGCGTAGGCGCGTTGATCATCTCGCCGAGCGTCCACACCACGACCGTGAGCGCGTACGCGGTGATCGATCCGGCGAGCGCGGTGAGGGCGAAGCCGTAGCCGATGAGCAGCGAGGAGACGGTCAACAGGCGCCCGGGGTCCCGCCGTTCGATGAACCGGGTCAGCGGAATCTGCAACGCGACGATGACGACACCGTTGACGGCGGCGACGAGCCCGACGTCCGAACTGCTCAGCCCGTTCTCACCCATGACGATCGGCAGCCCGACCGAACTCTGCGTGAAGACCACGGCGACGAGGAACGAAAGCCCCACCATCAGCATGAACCGCCCGTCGCGCAGCACCGTCCCCAGGGTGACCGCCGGGCTCGACGGCGCGCCCGGCACGACCGTGCGGGTGGGCCGCGACTCCTTGACCTTCACGAAGACGACCACGGCGCAGGCGAGCGTCATCCCGGCCTCGACGAGGAAGCCGAGCGTGTAGCTCTGCGCGACCAGGAAACCGGCGTACGCGGACGAGATCGCGAACCCCAGGTTGATCGCCCAGTAGTTGAGGGAGAACGCCCGGACCCGGTCCTCGGGGCGCACGATGTCCGCCATCATCGCCTGGATCGCGGGCCGCGAGGCGTTCGAGGCGAGGCCGAGGGCGAAGCCGGTGACCGCGATCCACGCCGGGTCGCGCACGAAGGCGAGCGCGGCGACCGTCGCCGAGGTGGCCAGTTGCGCGCCGAGCAGGGTGGGCCGCCGCCCGAGCCGGTCGGCGAGCACGCCGCCGAGCACGGACGCGATGACGCCGCCGAGCCCGATCAGCGAAGCGACGAGACCGGCGTACGCGGCGGAGAAACCGCGCGAGGCAGTCAGATACAGCGCGAGGAACGTGAGAACAAAATTACCGAGCCGATTGACGAGCGTGCTGGTCCACAGCCACCAGAATTCGCGCGGCAGCCCGGAGACGGACTCCGTGGCGGCACGTCTGAGCGAGGCGACTGACATGGGTGCATCCCCCGGGGCTGGTGTAAGTAGTGCGGCAGGTTTACGTAACTTACGCACCGGGTATTCGTCTCGGCCACTCAATTGACGGGGACCGTCAATCGGCGGGCGCAGGGGCGGTCGATTAGGCTCGGCCCCATGGCCGACGCACCGTACAAGCTGATCCTCCTCCGCCACGGCGAGAGCGAGTGGAACGCGAAGAACCTGTTCACCGGATGGGTGGACGTCAACCTCAACGAGAAGGGCGAGAAGGAGGCGGTCCGCGGCGGTGAGCTGCTCAAGGACGCCGGCCTGCTCCCCGACGTGGTCCACACGTCGCTCCAGAAGCGCGCGATCCGCACGGCCCAGCTCGCGCTGGAGTCCGCCGACCGCCACTGGATCCCCGTCCACCGCAGCTGGCGCCTGAACGAGCGCCACTACGGCGCCCTGCAGGGCAAGGACAAGGCGCAGACCCTCGCCGAGTTCGGCGAGGAGCAGTTCATGCTGTGGCGCCGCTCGTACGACACCCCGCCGCCGGCCCTCGACCGCGACGCCGAGTACTCCCAGTTCGAGGACCCCCGCTACGCGACGCTCCCGCCGGAGCTGCGCCCGCAGACGGAGTGCCTCAAGGACGTCGTCGTCCGCATGCTCCCGTACTGGTTCGACGGCATCGTCCCGGACCTCCTGACCGGCAGGACGGTCCTGGTCGCGGCGCACGGCAACAGCCTCCGCGCCCTGGTCAAGCACCTGGACGGCATCTCCGACGCCGACATCGCGGGCCTCAACATCCCGACCGGCATCCCGCTCTCCTACGAGCTCGACGCCGACTTCAAGCCGCTCAACCCGGGCGGCACGTACCTGGACCCGGACGCGGCCAAGGCGGCCATCGAGGCGGTCAAGAACCAGGGCAAGAAGAAGTAAGCACCACGCTTCAGGCCCCCTACCTGCGGTTTCCCCGCCGGTAGGGGGCCTCTTCGTTGCCGGGGGCCGTGGCGGGGCCGACGTACCGCACGTCCTGGAGCGGGACGCCGTCGTACGTCTCGGTGCGCTCGGCTCCGTCGGGGGTGAAGCCGGAGCGTTCGTAGAAGCGGCGGGCGCGGGTGTTGGCCGCGAGGACCCACAGGTCGAGGCGGTGGAAGCCGCGGGCGGTGGCACGGGAGCGGACGGCGTCCAGGAGGAGGCGGCCCACGCCGGAGCCGATGCGGTCGGGCAGGACGTAGAGGGCGAGGAGTTCGCCGGACGCGGGTTCGGGGAGCGGGCCGAGGGCGGCCCAGCCGATCACGGCGCCGGTGGTGTCCGTGGCGACCAGGTTGTCGACGGGGTTGGCGGGGGACCGGAAGCGGTCGCGGCGGCGGGGCGCGTCCTCATCGGCGGACATCGCGGCCAGGTAGCCGTGCGGAACGATGTCGGCGTACGCCGCTCGCCAACCGGTCACTCGCAGCGCGGAGACGGTGGCCACGTCGCCCAGCTTCATCGCGCGCACCTCGATCATGGGCGGATCGTAGCCGGGAGCCCGGAAATTGAGGGGTGTGCCGGGGCGGTGGCTGGTTATTCTGCGTCGTCTCGAACAGGCCAGGGAGGTCCGTCACCGTGAGCAGTGTCAGCGCGTTCAGCACGTCCTTTCCCGAGCGGTTGGAGCTGTCGGGGGAGGGGCTCGTCCTGCGCGACTGGAGCGAGGCCGACCTCGCCGCGATGCCGGGCCTTTTCGACAACCCCGACGTCGCGTACTGGACGCCGATGGCCTCGCCGTTCAACGCCGCGGCGGCCCGCACCCAGTTGGACCTGAGCCGGCGGCGGCGGGCGGAGGGCGCGTCGATCCTGCTCGCCATCACCGTCGACGGCGGCGCACCCCTCGGCGAGGTGATGCTGCGGCCCTCCGCCGAGGGCATGGAGATCGGCTACGCGGTCGGCCCGGCCCACCGCGGACAGGGCCTCGCGGCACGGGCGGTGCGGGTCGTGGCCGCGTACGCCTTCGGGGAACTGGGCGCGAGCCGCGTGATCCTGGAGCTGGAGGCCGAGAACGCCGCCAGCGTCGCCGTGGCCACCAGAACGGGCTTCCGCCTGCTCGACGATGTACCGCTGGTCATGGGCGAGGAGAAGGGCCGCCCGTACGCCCTCCAGACCTGGGGCCTGGACCGCCCCTGACCTGCCCGGCCCTCAGCTTCCCGCCCCCGCGATCTCCCGCGCGCACGCCTCCGCCGAGGTGTGCGTCGTGTCCACCACCAGGTCGTACGTCACGCCCTCGTGCACCAGGGACGCCTGGGAGGCGGCCATGCCGGGGACCCGGTCGCCGCGCGCCGTCTCGCGGGACGTCGCCACCGACGGCTCGCAGCGGACGCCGACCCAGAGCACGTCCAGTCCGGTCAGCGCCGCACGCCAGCGGGACTGGGAGCGCGGTCCCGCCAGGAAGACCTCGTCCACGATCACGTGCGCCCCGGCCGTCGCCATCGCCGCGACCCCCGCCAGCCACGCCGCCTCCACCTCGCGGAACACGGGACCGACCGTGACCGAACCGTCGGCGGCGAACTCGATGCCCGCCCCGGACCGGGGCAGCGCCCCGATCAGCGTGTCCACGCTCAGGCTCAGCCACGGCACGGGCAGCAGCAGCGTCTGCAGTTCGCACGCGATGCTCGACTTCCCGGAGCTGGAGCCGCCGTTGAGAACGATCACTTGAGGCATGGCGGCAGCCTACGCAGCAACTGCCGCGCACACGTGCGCCGTTGATGCGCCCGCCCCGGTGGGCATGCAATGGGGGAAGGGCTTCACCCCGGAGCCCCGTCGAGGAGGGAAAACCATGGCCGCCGACTCCCCGAAGCCGAGCCAGAGCCCTGAAGCGCCCGTCGAAGTGAGCCAGCCCGCACCGAAGCTGGTGCTGCTCGGAGCCTGCGGTTGCGGCTCGGGCTGCGGCTGCGGCTGCCAGTCGGGCGCGCCGTGCCAGTGCGGCGGCAGCTGCTGACCCGTACGTACGCATCCGAACGCGATGCGGGAAGGCCCCGCGCGAGCGTGCTCGCGCGGGGCCTTCTCTCGTACGGTCAGGCGCCCTCGACCGGCTGCGGCTGCGCCGCCCCCTGCACCTCGTCCGCGTGTTCGCCCGTCACCAGGTACACGACCCGCTTCGCGACCGACACCGCGTGGTCCGCGAAGCGCTCGTAGTAGCGGCCGAGCAGCGTCACGTCGACCGCCGTCTCGATGCCGTGCTTCCACTTCTCGTCCATCAGGTGCTGGAACAGCGTGCGGTGCAGCTGGTCCATCTCGTCGTCGTCCTGCTCCAGCTGCATCGCCAGATCGACGTCCTTGGTGATGATGACCTCCGCCGCCTTCGCCATCAGGCGCTGCGCGAGCTGGCCCATCTCCAGGATCGTGGCGTGCAGGTCGTGCGGAACGGCGCGCTCCGGGAAGCGCAGGCGGGCCAGCTTGGCGACATGCTGCGCCAGGTCACCGCTGCGCTCCAGGTCGGCGGACATCCGCAGCGACGTCACGACGATCCGCAGATCCGTCGCGACCGGCTGCTGGCGGGCCAGCAGGGCTATGGCCCGTGCCTCCAGCTCGTGCTGGAGATCGTCCACCTTCTGGTCGGAGGCGATCACGGTCTCCGCGAGCTTCAGGTCGGCGTCGAGCATGGCCGTGGTGGCGCGCCCGATCGCCGACCCGACAAGGCGGGCCATCTCGACCAGGCCCTCGCCGATCGAGTCAAGTTCCTCGTGGTACGCGTCACGCATACGGCGTTCCCTCTCTGTACCTGGCTTCGTATGGAACCCGGTTGGCCCCACGCTCCCACGTTCCGTCCTGTACGCGTCCGAATCCGGCACCACAAGTGAATCGACCCCGTACCCAAGGTGAACTCTGGGCGACGAGTGTTCGAGCTGCCACTCGGATGGCTGTGGAGGAGCGCTCGATGCCGCATAACCTGAAGACATGGACGTGAACGCGGCGGTCGCCGCAGCGGCTGCGATCGCCGGAGTGTGCACCGGCGTCATCGCCATGCTGGCGTTTCGCTGGAGCGAACGCGACCAGAAACGCCCCACCCGTACCTCCCTGCACACGGACCCGGTCCTGCCGCCCGGCGTCGACACCGTGCTCTCCGTGCTCCGCTCCTCCGCCGTCGTCCTCGACGAGGCGGACAGCGTGGTCAAGGCCAGCTCGGCGGCGTACGCACTCGGACTGGTACGCGGCGGGAAGCTCGCGGTCGAACCGATGCTCCAGATGGCCCGCGACACCCGCCGCGACGGCGAGATACGCCAGGTCGAGCTGGATCTGCCACGGCGCGGCACGGGGCGCGGCGACGCGCTCGCCGTGTCCGCCCGGGTCGCCCCGCTCGGCTCCCGGCTCGTGCTGCTGCTCGTCGAGGACCTCACCGAGGCCCGCCGCATCGAGGCCGTACGCCGCGACTTCGTGGCGAACGTCAGCCACGAGCTGAAGACCCCCGTGGGCGCGCTCTCGCTGCTCTCCGAGGCCGTCATGGACGCCTCCGACGACCCGGAGGCCGTCGAGCGGTTCGCCGGGCGCATGCAGAACGAGGCGACCCGGCTCACCAGCCTCGTACAGGAGCTCATCGACCTGTCGCGCGTGCAGAACGACGACCCGCTGGAGGACGCCGAGCCGGTGCGCGTCGACGAACTGGTCGCCGAGGCCATCGACCGCTGCCGGCAGCCCGCCGCGAGCAAGCAGATCACCATGGCCGCCGGAGGCACCGCCGACCTGCGCGTATGGGGGAACCGGGGGCAGCTCGCGGCCGCCCTCGGCAACCTCGTCGAGAACGCCGTCAACTACTCGCCGGCCCGTACGCGCGTGGGGATAGCCGCCCGCCGTGTCTCGGCGGGCGGCGGCGACCGCATCGAGATAGCCGTCACCGACCAGGGCATCGGCATCTCCGAGAAGGACAAGGAGCGCGTGTTCGAGCGCTTCTACCGCGTCGACCCGGCCCGCTCCCGCGCGACCGGCGGCACGGGCCTCGGCCTCGCCATCGTCAAGCACGTGGCGGCCTCGCACGGCGGGGAGGTGACCGTGTGGAGCTCGGAGGGACAGGGCTCCACCTTCACGCTGCGGCTGCCCGAGGCGGCCGCGACCCGCACCACCAAGACATCCCGCACCAGTGGCCCCGGAGACGTACGCGACGAAGACGACGCACACGGGCCCGACGACACAACCGCATACGAATCCCTTCCTGCCACTCCTGCCGCCCCGGAGGTCCTTCCGTGACCCGAGTGCTCGTCGTAGAGGACGAGGAGTCCTTCTCCGACGCCCTTTCCTACATGCTCCGCAAGGAGGGTTTCGAGGTCGCCATCGCGGCCACGGGACCCGACGGCCTCGACGAGTTCGAGCGCAACGGCGCCGACCTCGTCCTGCTCGACCTGATGCTGCCGGGCCTGCCCGGCACCGAGGTCTGCCGTCAGCTGCGCGGCCGTTCCAACGTCCCGGTGATCATGGTGACCGCCAAGGACAGCGAGATCGACAAGGTCGTCGGGCTGGAAATAGGAGCCGATGACTACGTCACCAAGCCGTTCTCCTCGCGTGAGCTGGTCGCCCGCATCCGGGCCGTCCTGCGCCGCCACGGGGAGCCGGAGGAGGTCGCTCCGCAGGCCCTGGAGGCCGGCCCGGTCCGGATGGACGTCGACCGGCACGTGGTGACGGTGGGCGGCGGCAAGGTCGACCTCCCGCTCAAGGAGTTCGACCTCCTGGAGATGCTGCTGCGCAACGCGGGCCGCGTGCTGACCCGTATGCAGCTCATCGACCGGGTGTGGGGCGCCGACTACGTGGGCGACACCAAGACGCTCGACGTCCACGTGAAGCGCCTGCGCGCCAAGATCGAGCCGGACCCGGGCGCGCCGCGCTATCTGGTCACGGTGCGCGGCCTCGGCTACAAGTTCGAGCCGTAAACAGCCAACAGGCTCATGCAGGAGGGGCGGAACCCATCGGGTCCCGCCCCTCCGCCGTATGTACGGCTACGTGCTCAGTGGCCCGCCGCGTGCTCCGACTCGGAGGCCGTCGCGGAGCTGGACGCCCCCGTCGAGGCCGAGGCCCCGTGGTCCGGCGTCGCGGACGTGGAGGCCGACGTGGACGGGTTCGCGGAGGCGCCCGGCGCGGCCGGGACCTCGGTCGGGCCCCACTTCTTGAAGTAGCCGTCGGCCGGCACCACGAACGCCTTCAGCTTCACGTCTCCGGCCTTGCTGAAGGAGAACGTGATCGGCTGCGCGTTGCCGTCGAGGACCGCGGTGCGGCTGTTGGGCAGCTCGGCGGAGGCGTTGCCCTTGCCGCCGAGGACGACGGAGCCGCCGGCCGGGACGGTGATCTTCGAGGCGCCCTTGGCGTCCGTCAGCTTCGCGGACTTGCCGACGCCGTCGACGGTGATCGCGTCGAGCGTCTGGGCGGTGCGCCCGTTGTTGAAGACCGTGCCCGTGACGACGGCCGGGCCCTTGGACTCGCGGTCCGGCTGGGTGACGACGGTGGCGTTCTGGATCTTGATGTCGCCGACGGCGGTCGCGGCGTTGTCCGGCTTGACCTGAAGTGTCTGCGCGTTGTTGCCGGCGCCGCACGCGGCGAGCGAGGCGATCGAGAAGGCGATGGCGGCGGCGGCGAGGGAGCCGCGTCGAAGGCTGCTGCTCACGGCGGCGGCAACTCCTTAACGTGGGCGGGCAAGGCGGCGGGGTGTAAAGCCGTCCTAAGGGTCTGTCAGCGGCCTTAGGTTACCGAGCCGTTCCCGCGCCGCCGCACCCGACCCGCCCCTCGCGGCCCGACGCCCTCCCTGGGTCGCTCCCCGCGAGCCCCGATCACCCCACGTTCCCCACGGTTGTCATTGGGTCACCGGGGCCTCTTGTTCATCATTCACATAAGGCCTGTCCAGGCGCCGGGACGGATATCCGGTAAGGAATGCGCGGGGGTCCGGAAAAACGATCACGGCGGACGCCGATTGGCGAAGATCAATTCCTGAATCGACTCGAACGTGCCTCCGGGGCCCTGAACGGAGTAGCGAAAGTTCATCGCTTCGAAGCACGCAAACCGGGACTTTCAGCCCCTGGAGGGCCCGTCACGGCGGCGGTAGCGTACCCGTTTCGGCTTCCTCGAAGAACGGCTCCGACCTGCGAATACCCTCCTCCACTACCCCTCCGCAGCACGTTCCCAATGGAGTTGTCAAGCCCCGAGATATGCCCTGACCTGCGAAAACGCCATTCAGAACCCGCAGTTTCCGTGTTAGACTGGATAGCCACGGAAGGGGTACCTGTCACATGACGTTCAAGGTTGGCGACACCGTGGTCTATCCCCATCACGGGGCCGCGCTGATCGAGGCTATCGAAACTCGTCAGATCAAAGGCGTGGACAAGACCTACTTGGTGCTGAAGGTCGCCCAGGGCGACTTGACGGTACGTGTGCCAGCGGACAATGCGGAGTTCGTCGGCGTGCGTGATGTGGTCGGTCAGGACGGGCTCGACCGGGTCTTCGAGGTGCTGCGCGCGTCGTACGCCGAGGAGCCCACGAACTGGTCGCGCCGGTACAAGGCAAACCTGGAGAAGCTCGCCTCCGGCGATGTCATCAAGGTCGCGGAAGTCGTTCGTGACCTGTGGCGTCGGGAGCGTGAGCGCGGACTGTCCGCGGGTGAGAAGCGCATGCTCGCCAAGGCTCGCCAGATCCTGGTGAGCGAGCTCGCTCTCGCGGAGAACACGAACGAGGACAAGGCCGAGGCCCTGCTCGACGAGGTTCTCGCGTCCTGATACGCGCTGCTGCGACGCCATGTCCGGTCAAGGGCATGACCGCAACGACCGCTGTCGCGTAAAGAACAAATGCCGTGGTGCCCGATGACCCTGATGGTGTCGCCGGGCGCTGCGGCATGTTCGTACCCATACACGCTTGGCGTGATCCCCATTGGTGTGCCGGGCCCGGACTGCTGGCTCGACCAGTGTCACGGAAGGGTCCGGTCAAGGCGTCGCGCCCGGCACGCTGAGGCCATACCCACCTCTCCCGAGCGCACAAACCTGAACGGAACCGATGTCTGACGAAACGCGTCCACTGGACAACGCAGCAGGCAGCGCAGTACGCACCGCGGCCGTGATTCCGGCCGCCGGCCGGGGCGTGCGCCTCGGCCCAGGCGCCCCCAAGGCACTGCGCGCGCTGAGCGGCACTCCGATGCTGATCCATGCCGTCCGAGCGATGGCGGCGTCCCGCGCCGTGTCCCTCGTCGTGGTCGTCGCGCCGCCCGAGGGCGCCGCCGAAGTGAAGTCGTTGCTCGCCGATCACGCCCTGCCCGAGCGCACCGACTTCGTCGTCGTGCCCGGCGGGGAGAGCCGGCAGGAGTCGGTGCGGCTCGGGCTCGAGGCGCTGCCCGACGGCATCGACATCGTGCTCGTGCACGACGCGGCCCGCCCCCTCGTGCCGGTAGACACGGTCGACGCGGTCATCGAGGCCGTACGGGACGGGGCTCCGGCCGTCGTCCCCGCGCTGCCGCTCGCGGACACGGTCAAGGAGGTCGTGCCGAGCACGGACGGTTCGCCCGAGCCCGTCGTGGCGACGCCCTCGCGGGCGAAGCTGCGGGCCGTGCAGACGCCGCAGGGCTTCGACCGGGAGACGCTCGTGCGCGCGCACGAGGCGGTGACCGAGGACGTGACGGACGACGCCGGGATGGTCGAGCACCTCGGCCACCAGGTGGTCCTCGTGCCCGGTCACGAGGAGGCGTTCAAGGTGACGCGGCCGCTCGATCTCGTGCTCGCCGAGGCCGTGCTCGCCCGGAGGAGGGCCAATGACGGGTTCTGAGGGGTCCGGGATCCCGGGCGTTGTGCTGCCGCAGGTCGGTATCGGGACCGACATCCACGCCTTCGAGGACGGCCGGGAGCTGTGGTGCGCCGGGCTGAAGTGGGAGGACTCCGGGGCCGGGCTCGCGGGGCACTCCGACGCGGACGTCGTGGCGCACGCGGCCTGCAACGCGCTGTTCTCGGCCGCCGGGCTCGGTGACCTCGGGCAGCACTTCGGGACCGGGCGGCCGGAGTGGGCCGGGGCGAGCGGGGTCGCGCTGCTGACGGAGGCGGCGCGCATCGTGCGGGCCGCCGGGTTCGTGATCGGGAATGTGGCGGTGCAGGTCGTCGGGCCGCGGCCCAAGATAGGCAAGCGGCGGGACGAGGCGCAGAAGGTGCTGTCCGAGGCGGCCGGGGCGCCGGTGTCCGTGTCGGGCGCGACCACGGACGGGCTCGGGTTTCCCGGGCGGGGCGAGGGGTTGATGGCGGTGGCGACGGCGCTGGTGGCGCGGGTGCCGGTCGCCGGGTAATCCGCCGGTCACACCCGGGGCTCTGCCCCGGACCCCGCTGCTCAATCGCCGCAGGGGCTTGATTGGCTCGGCCGTCAGCCCCGCCCCTTATTGCGAATCAGTCGCAGTTAGCATGGGTGGGCAGTGTGGTCCGCTCGTGGTGAAGGCAGGCGATGGGTGAATACGTGATCCGCGTGGCCGGGGACGGCGACGTGGACGGGGCTCGTGCCGTCATGCTGGACACCGTGTACCGCGACCTGCGCTCCGGGTACGTGCCGCGCTGGCACGCCGACATCATCGACCCGGTCAGCCATTATCTGCGCCCCGAGCGGTGCGTCCTGCTCGTCGCCGAGCACCGGGACAGCGGCGAGATCGCCGCGACCGGCGCCGTCCGTGACCGCGGCCCCGCCGCCCCGCCCAACCCGCGATGGGTCGCCGACCGCTTCCCCTCCGGGTCCACCGCCCAGCTGTGCAGGATCTACGTACGCCCCGAGCACCGCAGGCACGGGCTCGCGCGGGACCTCGTGCGGGAGCTGACCGCCTTCGTGGCCGGGGTCGGCGGGTACGAGGCCGTGTATCTGCACACCGACCCCGCCGTGCCCGGCGCCGAGCCCTTCTGGCGCTCGATCGCCCAAGAGGTGTGCGACGAGCGGGAGTTGCCGGGCGGCGGCCAGGGCATCGTGCACTTCGAGCTGCCGCTGCCCGCACCGGTACCCGCGCCCGTGCCCGTCGGCTGATGCGGCGCCGCGGCCTTCTGCTGGCGGCGGCCGGGATCGGGCTGACGTCGGCCTGCGGCTCGTTCACCGGGACCGCGCGGCGCGGCCGGATCGCCGTCGACCTCGCCTTCGCGCCCACCCAGGGCCTCTCCCCGTACAGCGACGACGGCCTGCTGCTCAGCCGGCTCGCCGTCGTCGACGGGCTCACCCGCATGGACACCGAAGGTGTCGTGCATCCCGCGCTCGCCGAGAAGTGGACCCGGACGTCCGCCACCACCTGGGTGTTCACGCTGCGCGAGGCCCGGTTCCAGGACGGCGGGCGGGTCACCGCGGACGCCGTCGTGGGGGCGCTGACGCGGGCCGGGCGGGCGAAGACGCAGCCGCGCGTGCTCAGCGACATGCGGCTCACCGCGCGCGTCGCGGGGGACCGGACCGTCCGGATCACCACCGGCACCGCCGACCCGCTGCTGCCCGCACGGCTCGCCAACCCGTCGCTCGCGATCTTCTCCCCGGCCGCGTACAAGAAGGACAGCGGTGTTGATCCTGTCGGGACCGCCACCGGGCCGTTCGCGCTGACGAAGGTGAACGGGGCCGTGTCCGCGACGCTCGACCGGTTCGACGGGCACTGGCGCGGGAAAGCCGCGGCGCGCGGACTCGACGTCACCTTCGTCGCCGACAACAACGCCCGCGCCAACGCGCTGCGCTCCGGCCAGATCGAGATCGCCGAGTTCGTGCCCGCCGCGCAGGCGCTCGTCCTCGGCGACCGGGCGCGCAAGGTCGCCACCGTGCGCACCACGACGCTGTACCTGAACACGCGGACCGGACCGCTCGCGGACCCCGGCCTGCGCGCCGCCGTCCGCGAGTCCGTCGACCCCTCCGCGCTCGCGCGCAGCGTGTACGAGGGGTACGCCACGCGCGGCGCGGGCCTGCTCGGGCCCGGTTTCGCCTGGGCCGACGGAAAGCAGCTGCCCGTCACGGGCCGGGCGAAGGCCGCGAAGCCGCGCGGGCAGACCCTCACCCTCGCCACGTACACCAACCGGGCCGAGCTGCCCGAGGTCGCCGCCGCGCTCCAGCAGCAGCTGCGGCGGGCCGGGTTCGCGGTGCGGCTCGTCGTGAAGGACTACGCGCGCCTCGAATCGGGCGCGCTGGACGGGCGGTACGACGCGTTCCTGATGTCCCGGTCCACCGCGCTCGACACCGGCGACCCCATCTCGTACTTCGCCTCCGACTTCACCAGCGAGGGCAGCTTCAACATCTCGCAGCTGAAGGACGGCCGCGTCGACGCCGCCGTGCGCGAGGCCGCCGGGCTCGAAGGGGCGGCGCGGCACCGGGCCACGCTGCGCGCCGAGGCCGCGATCCTCGGCACCGACGCGGCCGTGCCGATCGTCCACGAACAGCATCTGCAGGGCGTCGGCGCCGGGGTGCGCGGGGTCGTCCTCGACCCCTATGAGCGACAGTTCGTCGGTCTGGAGACGCGCGCCTGATGAAACGTGCCGGCAACCGTCTGTCCGTGCCGGTGGGCCGGGTGGGCGCCGCCGTCGGGCTCCTCGTGCTCACCGCGCTGCTGCCGTGGCTGACCCGCACCGACCCCGCGCTCACCGTGCTGCACGCACGCTACGGCGACGCACCCACGACACCGCGGCAGCTCGCCGAGGTGCGTGCCCAACTCGGCCTGGACGAAGGGCCGTTCACGTTCCTCGGGCAGTGGGTGCGGGGGCTCGCGCACGGGGACCTCGGCACGTCGTGGGTGACCGGCGCCGATGTCGCATCCGACGTGGGCTCCGCGTTCTGGGTGTCCGTGTCCCTCATGGCGTACGCGATGGTGGTTGCGGTCGTCCTCGCGGTGGTGCTGTGCCTGCCGACGCTCCGGCGTGCGCGGCCCGAACCCGCGCACGGGGTGGGCGCGGGAGTCCTCGCCGCGCTCCCCGAGTTCCTGCTGGCCTCCGTCCTCGCCACGCTGTTCGCCGTGCACCTCGGCTGGTTCCCGGCGCAGGGCTGGGCCTCGCCCGCCTCCGCCGTCCTGCCCGCGCTCGCCCTCGGCATCCCGGCGGGGGCCGTGCTCGGGCGGCTCGCCCAGGACGCGCTGCCCGCCGCGTTCGCCGAACCGTGGGTGCGTGCCGCGCGGGCCAACGGCATGCCGCGCTCGCGCATCGCCCGGCACGCGGCGCGGCGCGCGCTGCCCGCGGTGCTGCCGCAGGCCGGGCTCACGGTGGTCGGGCTCACCGGGGCCGCGGCCGCCGTGGAGGCGGTCTTCGCGATCCCGGGGCTCGGCGGCACGGCCGTCGCGGCCGCGCTCGACCTCGACCTGCCGCTGCTCCAGGGCTGCCTGCTGGTGCTGCTCGCGCTGGGCGTGGCCGCGGCGGTGCTCGTCGGGCTCGTCCGGCGCCGGCTGCTCGGCCCCGCGCTCGAAGCGGGCGCACTCCCCGGGCTCGCGCCGGTGCGCGGGGGCGGGCGCGGACGGCTGTACGCCGCCGGGGCGCTGGTCGCCGTGCTGCTCGCCGTCATCGTGTGGGGGCTGACCCGCGACCCGCTCCAGGTCGACCTCGCCGCCCGCCTGGCCGGACCCTCTGGAACACACCCCTTCGGCACCGACGCGCTCGGCCGCGACGTCCTCGCCCGGCTCGGTCACGGGGCGCTGCGCACGCTCGCCGTCGCGGCGGCCGTCTGCGCCGTGTGCTTCGTGGCGGGCATCGGGCTCGGCCTCATGCGGTGGACGGCCGGGCTCACGGAGGTGGCGAACGCGATGCCCGCGATCCTGGCCGGACTCCTGGTCACCGGCCTCTTCGGGGCGGGCGTCGAGGGAGCCGCGGTCGCCGTCGCGGCGGTCGGGTGGGCGCCGCTCGCCGCGCACACGGCGGCCGTCGCCGAGGCGGAGCGCGGGGCCGGATACGTAGAGGCGGCGGTCGCCTCCGGCGCGGGGCGGTGGCAGGTGCTGCGGCGGCACGTGCTGAGCGCGGTCGTGCCGACGGTGGGGCGGCACGCGCTGCTGCGGCTCGCTCCGACGACCCTGGCGCTCGCGTCCCTGGGTTTCCTCGGGCTCGGTACGCAGCCGCCCACGCCCGAGTGGGGGCGGCTGCTGATGGAGAACCTGCCGTACGCGGAACGGGCGCCGTGGTCGGTCTTCGCCCCCGCGGTGGGCCTCGCCGGCGTGGGGGCGATCGTCGTCCTGGCCTCGTCCGGCTCCTTCGGGCGGCGACGGTGAACGGCCGCGGGGCTCCGCCCCGGACCCCGCGCCTCAAACGCCGGCGGGGCTGGTTTCTGCCGAACCGGGCCTCGACCGGTCCGCGGGATCGAGCCCCCGCGGCTGCGACGCCGAAGCGGCGAGTGCTGCGGGGACTCCCGCGCTACCTGCGGCTCCTCGCCGGCACCCAGCTCGCCTTCAACATCGGCTTCTACGCCGTGCTGCCCTACCTCGCCACCCACCTCGCCGACACCATCGGACTCGCGGGCTGGGCCGTCGGGCTCGTGCTCGGGCTGCGGACCTTCAGCCAGCAGGGGCTCTTCGTGGTCGGGGGCGCGCTCACCGACCGGTTCGGGCCGCGGCCCGTCGTGCTGGCCGGATGCCTGCTGCGGATCGCCGGGTTCGTGTGGCTCGCCTTCGCGGGCAGCACCGCCACCGTCGTCGCCGCGGTCGTGCTCGTCGGGTTCGCCGCCGCGCTGTTCTCACCGGCCGTCGAGTCCGAGGCCGCCCGCGAGGCCGTCCGCCACGAGCAGGCCACCGGCGTCCCGCGCGCCCAGGTGCTCGGCGTCTTCTCGGCGGCCGGGCAGGCGGGTGCGTTCCTCGGGCCGCTGCTCGGCACCGCGCTGCTGTACGCCGGGTTCCGGGCGGCGTGCCTGGCGGGCGCGCTCGTCTTCGTGGGGGTGCTCGCCGGGCACGCGCGCCTGATGCCGCGCCGCGAGCCGGTGCGCACCCGGCGCATGCGGGGCGCCCGCACCGTCTTCGCGAACCCCCGCTTCCTCGCGCTCTGCCTCGCGTACAGCGGCTACCTCATCGCCTACAACCAGCTCTATCTCGCGCTGCCCGTCGAGCTCACCCGCGCCACCGGCTCGCAGGACGCGGTGGGCCTCCTCTTCGCGCTGTCCTCGCTGCTCGTCGTCGGCGCCCAGCTGCCCGTCACCCGCTGGTCGGCCGCCCGGCTCGCGCCACGGGCCGCGCTGACCGCGGGACTGCTGCTCGTGGCGACAGGCTTCGCGGCGGTCGCGGCCACCGCCCCGTACGCCCCGAACCGCACGCCGTACGCGCTGCTGCCCGCCTGCGCGCTGGTCGTGCTGCTCACGCTCGGCCAGATGCTGCTCGTCCCGGCGGCGCGCGGCCTCGTCCCCGACCTGGTCGACGAGCGGCACCTGGGCCTCGCGACGGGGGCGCTGTCCTCCGTGTCGGGCCTCGCCGTGCTGGCCGGGAGCGCCGGTACGGGCGCGCTCCTCACGCTCCCCACGCCCGCCCTGTGGTCGGCGCTCGCCGTGGTGCCCCTGGCGGCGGCGGGGCTCGCCCGCTTCGTGACACCCGTGCGAACAGAGCGCCGAAATACCGCCTCGCCCGGATGCGTTCCAGGAGGATCGGGTACGCGCCAACCGTCCCCCGAGAAGGAGTGAGGCCATGTCAGCCCAGCTGTCCGACGAGCTCAAGGCACTGCTCGACAGCAAGGTCTTCATCGCGGTAGCCACGATCCAGCCCGACGGGAGTCCCCAGGTCTCCCCGGTGTGGGCGAAGCGTGACGGCGACGACGTCCTGTTCTCCACGACCGTCGACCGCCGCAAGACGAAGAACCTCCAGGCGGATCCGCGGGTGACGGTGATGGTGCAGCCGGCCGACAACCCGTACGCGTACGCGGAGATCCGCGGCACCGTCGAGATCACGACGGAGGGCGGCCAGGACCTGATCGACGAGCTGTCCCTGAAGTACACGGGCAAGAAGTACGCCGACTTCAACCCGACGTCCTCCCAGGACGCCGAACGGGTGGTGGTCCGGGTGCGTGCGCGGAAGGTCGTCGGCCGCGTCTGAGCACGACGAGCAGATCAAGCCCCGCTGACGGGTGAGCAAAATAGAGCCCCGCTCTGGGACGAGACACGCGGGGCCCGGGGCAGCGCCCCGCGACCGCACCGCCGTGGGGGCCCGCAGGGGCGGCACCGCCCGCCAAGGACCCGGTACCGGCCGGAGGCCCATGGCACACCTTCCGGCCTACTACCCTGGAGGGGTGACTATTCGCCTGTACGACACCAGCGCCCGGCAGATCCGTGACTTCACCCCGCTCATTCCGGGCTGTGTCTCGATCTACCTGTGTGGCGCCACCGTCCAGGCGGCCCCGCACATCGGCCACATCCGGTCGGGGCTCAATTTCGACATCATGCGCCGCTGGTTCTCGTACCGCGGCTACGACGTCACGTTCGTGCGCAACGTGACGGACATCGACGACAAGATCATCACGAAGGCCGGGGAGCAGAACCGGCCCTGGTGGTCGATCGGGTACGAGAACGAGCGGGCGTTCAACGACGCGTACACCGCGCTCGGTTGCCTGCCCCCGACCTACGAGCCGCGGGCCACAGGCCACGTGACCGAGATGGTCGAGATGATGCGCGGGCTCATCGAGCGCGGCCACGCGTACGAGGCCGACGGGAACGTCTACTTCGACGTCCGGTCGTTCCCC
The DNA here is from genome assembly GCF_042730865.1 of Streptomyces sp. NPDC059897. NCBI lineage: Bacteria > Bacillati > Actinomycetota > Actinomycetes > Kitasatosporales > Streptomycetaceae > Streptomyces > Streptomyces sp. NPDC059897. The sequence goes on from NZ_JBHWKQ010000032.1 coordinate 84,685, forward strand.
GGCTACCTGGAGCTGTCCAACCAGGAGCTCGACAACCTGCTGCAGCCCTCCGGCGAGGGCGAGACCGGCAAGCGGGACCCCCGCGACTTCGCCATGTGGAAGGCCGCCAAGCCCGGCGAGCCCAGCTGGGAGACGCCGTGGGGCCGGGGCCGACCCGGCTGGCACCTGGAGTGCTCCGCCATGGCCCACAAGTACCTGGGCTCCGCCTTCGACGTCCACGGCGGCGGCATCGACCTGATCTTCCCGCACCACGAGAACGAGATCGCGCAGGCCAAGGCCTTCGGCGACGACTTCGCGACCTACTGGGTGCACAACTCGTGGGTCACGATGTCCGGCGAGAAGATGTCGAAGTCCCTCGGGAACTCGGTCCTCGTCTCCGAGATGGTCAAGCACTGGCGGCCCATCGTCCTGCGCTACTACCTCGGCACCCCGCACTACCGCTCCACCATCGAGTACAGCGAGGACGCCCTGCGCGAGGCCGAGTCGGCGTTCGCGCGGATCGAGGGCTTCGTGCAGCGGGTCACCGAGCTGGCCGGTGGCACGGTCGCGCCCTCCGCCGAGGTGCCGCCCGCCTTCGCCGACGCCATGGACGACGACCTCGGCGTCCCGCAGGCCCTCGCCATCGTCCACACCGCCGTACGGCAGGGGAACTCCGCCCTCGCCGCCGACGACAAGGAAGCCGCCGTCGCCCGCCTCGCCGAGGTCCGCGCCATGCTCGGCGTCCTCGGCCTCGACCCGCTCGACGAGCAGTGGGCCGGAGCCTCCGACAACAGCGGCGAGGAACTGCACGGCGTCGTCGACCACCTCGTCAGGCTCCTCCTGGAGCAGCGCGAGGCGGCCCGCGCCCGCAAGGACTGGGCCACCGCCGACGCCATCCGCGACCGGCTCAAGCAGTCCGGTCTGAACATCGAGGACAGCCCGTCAGGGCCGCGCTGGACGCTCGGCTGATCCCGGCCGAGCAGCCGAATGTGCCGCCCGGCGCTCCGGGCGGCACACTTCATAGACGTACGCACACATCCGTAGACGCAGTCGTAAGAGACAGGTAGGTCATGGCCGCCAACAGCAACCGCCGCATGTCCGGCAAGAAGGGCGCGCAGGTAGGCAGCGGTGGCAACCGGCGCCGCGGCCTCGAGGGCAAGGGCCCCACGCCGCCCGCCGAGATGCGCAAGGGACACGCCAAGCAGCGCGCCGCCAACGCGAAGGCCAAGCGCGCCCAGAGCCGCCCGACGAGCCGCACCGGCGGCCCGCGCGGCAAGTCCACCGCCGAGATGGTCGTCGGCCGCAACCCGGTCGTCGAGGCGCTGCGCGGCGGCGTCCCCGCCACGACCCTCTACGTGCAGCAGTTCATCGACAACGACGAGCGGGTCCGCGAGGCCCTCCAGGTCGCCGGTGAGCGCGGCGGGATCCACCTCATGGAGGCCCCCCGCCCCGAGCTCGACCGCATGACCAACGGGCTCAACCACCAGGGCCTCGTCCTCCAGGTCCCGCCGTACGAGTACGCGTTCCCCGAGGACCTCGCCGCCGCCGCGTACGACGAGGGCGAGGACCCGCTGATCGTCGCGCTCGACGGGGTCACCGACCCGCGCAACCTCGGCGCCGTCGTCCGCTCCGTCTCCGCCTTCGGCGGCCACGGCGTCGTCGTGCCCGAGCGGCGCGCGGCCGGAATGACGGCCGGCGCGTGGAAGACGTCCGCGGGCACCGCGGCGCGCACGCCGGTCGCGCGCGCCACGAACCTGACCCGCGCCCTGGAGCAGTACAAGAAGGCGGGCATCGCCGTGGTCGGCCTCGCCGCCGACGGCGAGCACACCGTGAGCGACCTGGAGGCCCTCGGCGGCCCCGTCGTCATCGTCGTCGGCAGCGAGGGCAAGGGCCTGTCCCGCCTCGTCGGCGAGACCTGCGACTACCGCGTCCGCATCCCGATGCCGGGCGGCGCCGAGTCCCTCAACGCCGGCGTCGCCGCGGGCGTCGTGCTCTACGAGGCGGCCCGCCGCCGCGCCTGACCCGTACGCCGCTGTCCGGGCCCCGCGACCTTGACGGGGCCCGGACATTTCGGTGGGGCCGAGGCAGTGTCCTAAACACACATCACTCGGTTAGATGAGTGTGGACACCAGAACGCCCCGCACACCCTCGGGTGACCGCACGTCGGGATTCGACGACGGTCCCGCGCTGAGCATGGTGAAGGTTCCGTGCGATCCGGCGCAGGTCATCGTCAACCACGCGAGTTTCCGCGTGCGTCTCCCCACGGCGCAGCAGTCGCAACTCCCGCGCATCTCACGGCACTTGAGCGCCACGGGCGTGGCCGGAGCCGACGCGGCGACCACCCGCATCCCCGTCATCACCGCCGCAGGGACGCCCGGCGCCAGGCGGCGCCGCCCCGTCGTCATGAACGGCGGAGGCCTCGACACCAGCGGACTCCTGCAGGGCGCACGCCGCTCCGGCGAACCGGACGACGGCGGCGCCACCCAGGTCATCCCGCGCGTGGACGAGCGCGACTTCGCCGACGACCTCGGCCTCTACCGCGACTCGCCCTCGGTCGAGTCCACCCAGGAGACGCCCACCGTCGGCCCCTGGCAGGGCGAGACGGACCAGCCCACGCGGATCCTGCCGCGCATGCGCCCGTCCGGCAGCGCCTTCGAGGAGTCCGGCGAGCTCGACCAAGTCCCGTACAGGGACGACGAGTTCGACGTACGGATCGGCTCGCCGGACGGCGGCAGGGACGGCGGCGCCGACGGCGAGAGCACCGCCGCCCGCCGCTACGGTCCCGTCCGGCACGCCTACTACCCCGGCCGCCGGATGAACCTCGGCGTCGTGCTGCTCCCGCTGCGCGTCTTCCTCGGCTTCATCTCCATCTACGCCGGCATGGGCAAGCTCTGCGACCCCGTCTACTTCGACGGCGGAGAGCGCGGCTCGATGGTCAAGTGGCTGCACTCGCTGCACCCCTGGGCCCTCGCCGAACCGCTCCGCGACTGGGCGCTCCAGCACCCCGTCGGCGCCGGGCTCGTGATCGCCTTCCTCCAGGTCATCGTCGGCGTCCTCACGGTCCTCGGACTGTGGCAGCGGCTCGCCGCGAGCGTCGGCGCGCTGCTCTCCGCTGCGCTGCTCGTCACCGTCAGCTGGAAGACCGTCCCCGCCTACGACGCGCCCGACATCATCTACCTCGCCGCCTGGTCCCCGCTGATCATCGCCGGTGCCCCCGTCTACTCCATCGACGGACGCCTCGCGGGCGGCGCCTGGCGGCGGCTCGGACCGCGCGCCGCACTGTGGGACCTGCGCAACTACGTACTGCGCCGCGGCATGGTCGTCGCGACCCTCGTCATCGGCGGCACGCTGCTCATCGGCTCCGTGCTCGGCGGCGCCGTCCGCGACGCCGACCGGGTCACCGCCCCGGGCCCCGGCGACGCGCCCCGCAACGAGGTGCCCGGCTCCCCGCTCCCCTCCGAGCCCGGCAGCAGGTCCTCGCAGCGCCAGCACACCAAGAGCCCGTCGGCCTCGACGTCCAACGCGCCGACGCAGGGCACCACGGCGAGCCCGTCCGGTTCCCCCAGCTCCGCCGGCGCGACCGCGGGCGCGAGCGCCACGAGCGGCACCACGACGACGCCGACCCAGGGCACCACCGCGGGCCAGGCCCCGCCCCAGGAGTCGGCGCCGCAACAGCAGCAGCCGCCGACGAGCAGCAGCGGCGGCTCGCCGACCTCGGGCGGCACCTCGTCCGGCGGCCAGGACAGCCAGAAGCCGGGCCTGGTGGGCGGACTCCTGGGCGAGTAGCGCGCTTCTCCTCCCCGTACGCCGATGGGGCCCCGCACGTGGTTCGTGCGC
>NZ_JBHWKQ010000033.1:0-8305 GCF_042730865.1 Streptomyces sp. NPDC059897
GCTCGGAGATGTGTATAAGAGACAGGTGCCAGGTGGGGCGCCTTTTTCATTCCTCCGGCGCGCCGCTCCCCAGCCCGGCGATCGATCATCGATCCTTTCCACGTCCGGAAATCCGCCCCTGACCTCGCCTGATCGATCATCGCTCACATGAACAGGAATTTTCCCAGCTGAGCGAGATTGATGGCACGCAGTGCCTTGCCAGTCGTCACGGCGTGCCATACGTTGAAGGTGTCCGGGCGGCCGGCGCACAGAGAACTTCCGTGCGAGGGCTGTCCCCGCGAACCGCGAACGACCGTGATTCGTGTGCCCGGACGCCTGCGTCACAGGCAACCTTCCGCGCCACACCAAGCGCTGCCACAGCACCACCTCGCCGAACCGACGGCACACCCTCAACCCTCAGCAGCCACACCCGACTCAGCGTTCCCCTCAAACGCGAAACGCCGGAGGCACCACCGTGAAGGACATCCTGGACGCGATTCAGTCGCAGACCGCCACGTCTGCCGACTTCGCCGCCCTGCCGCTCCCCGACTCGTACCGCGCGATCACCGTGCACAAGGACGAGACGGAGATGTTCGCGGGGCTCGAAACCCGCGACAAGGACCCGCGCAAGTCCATCCACCTGGACGACGTGCCGGTCCCGGAGCTCGGCCCCGGCGAGGCGCTCGTCGCCGTCATGGCCTCCTCCGTGAACTACAACTCCGTCTGGACCTCGATCTTCGAGCCGATGGCGACCTTCGGATTCCTGGAGCGCTACGGCAAGTTGAGCGACCTGACGAAGCGTCACGACCTGCCGTACCACATCATCGGCTCCGACCTCGCGGGCGTCGTGCTGCGCACCGGCCCCGGCGTCAACGCCTGGCAGGCGGGCGACGAGGTCGTCGCGCACTGCCTCAGCGTCGAGCTGGAGTCGAGCGACGGCCACAACGACACGATGCTCGACCCCGAGCAGCGCATCTGGGGCTTCGAGACCAACTTCGGCGGACTCGCCGAGATCGCGCTCGTGAAGTCCAACCAGCTGATGCCGAAGCCGGACCACCTCAGCTGGGAGGAGGCCGCCGCTCCCGGCCTCGTGAACTCCACCGCGTACCGCCAGCTGGTGTCCCGCAACGGCGCCGGCATGAAGCAGGGCGACAACGTCCTCATCTGGGGCGCCTCGGGTGGACTCGGCTCGTACGCCACGCAGTTCGCGCTCGCCGGTGGCGCCAACCCCATCTGTGTCGTGAGCAGCGAGCAGAAGGCCGACATCTGCCGGGCCATGGGCGCCGAGGCGATCATCGACCGCAGCGCAGAGGGCTACAAGTTCTGGAAGGACGAGCACAACCAGGACCCGCGCGAGTGGAAGCGGTTCGGCAAGCGGATCCGCGAGCTGACCGGCGGCGAGGACGTCGACATCGTCTTCGAGCACCCCGGCCGCGAGACCTTCGGCGCCTCCGTCTACGTCACGCGCAAGGGCGGCACCATCGTCACCTGCGCCTCGACCTCCGGCTACAACCACGAGTACGACAACCGCTACCTGTGGATGTCGCTGAAGCGCATCATCGGCTCGCACTTCGCGAACTACCGCGAGGCGTGGGAGGCCAACCGCCTGATCGCCAAGGGCAAGATCCACCCGACCCTGTCGAAGGTGTACTCGCTCGAGGACACCGGACAGGCCGCCTACGACGTGCACCGCAACCTCCACCAGGGCAAGGTCGGCGTCCTCGCGCTCGCCCCCGAGGAGGGCCTCGGCGTGCGCGACCACGAGAAGCGGGCGCAGCACATCGACGCCATCAACCGGTTCCGGAACGTCTGAAATTCCGTAGGAGAGCCTGCAGATGACTGAGCGTCAGAAGGACCGGCCGTGGCTCATGCGCACGTACGCCGGCCACTCCACGGCCGAGGCGTCCAACGAGCTGTACCGGCGCAACCTCGCCAAGGGGCAGACGGGTCTGTCGGTCGCCTTCGACCTGCCGACCCAGACCGGGTACGACCCCGACCACATCCTCGCGCGGGGTGAGGTCGGCCGCGTCGGCGTCCCGGTGTCCCACCTCGGTGACATGCGGCGGCTGTTCCAGGACATCCCCCTGGAACAGATGAACACCTCGATGACGATCAACGCCACCGCCATGTGGACCCTGGCGCTCTACCAGGTGGTCGCGGAGGAGCAGGGCGCGGACCTCGCCGCGCTCCAGGGCACGACGCAGAACGACATCGTCAAGGAGTACCTGTCGCGGGGCACCCATGTGTTCCCGCCGGGGCCCTCGCTCCGCCTGACCACCGACATGATCGCGTACACCGTGGCGAACATGCCGAAGTGGAACCCGATCAACATCTGCAGCTACCACCTCCAGGAGGCGGGGGCCACTCCGGTCCAGGAGATCGCCTACGCGATGTCCACCGCCATCGCGGTTCTCGATGCCGTACGCGACTCAGGGCAGGTCCCCGCCGAGAAGTTCGGGGACGTCGTGGCCCGCATCTCCTTCTTCGTGAACGCGGGCGTCCGGTTCATCGAGGAGATGTGCAAGATGCGGGCGTTCGGGCGGATCTGGGACCAGATCACGCGCGAGCGGTACGGCATCGAGAACGCGAAGCAGCGCCGCTTCCGGTACGGCGTGCAGGTCAACTCCCTCGGCCTGACCGAGGCCCAGCCGGAGAACAACGTCCAGCGGATCGTGCTCGAGATGCTGGCCGTGACGCTCTCCAAGGACGCGCGCGCCCGCGCCGTCCAACTCCCTGCCTGGAACGAGGCGTTGGGCCTGCCTCGCCCCTGGGACCAGCAGTGGTCCCTGCGCATCCAGCAGGTCCTCGCCCACGAGAGCGACCTGCTCGAGTACGAGGACATCTTCGCGGGCTCGCACGTCATCGAGAAGAAGGTCGACGAGCTGGTCGCCGAGTCCTTCGCCGAGATCGACCGGATCCAGGAGATGGGCGGCGCCATGGCGGCCGTCGAGTCGGGCTACCTCAAGTCGCAGCTCGTCTCCTCGCACGCGGAGCGCCGGGCCAAGATCGAGGCCGGCCAGGAGAAGATCGTGGGCGTCAACTGCTACGAGGGCACCGAGCCGAACCCGCTCACCGCCGACCTGGACACCGCGATCATGACGGTGGACCACGACGTCGAGGCCAGGGTCGTGGCGGCCATCGGCGAGTGGCGCACGACGCGTGAGGAGTCCTCCGACCGGCAGGGCATGGGCGATCCGTTCCACTACCCGACCACCGGGCAGGCGCTCGACCGCCTCAAGGAGGCCGCGGCGGGCACGGAGAACCTCATGGAGGCGACCCTCGAATGCGCCCGCGCCGGGGTCACGACCGGCGAGTGGGCGGCGGCCCTGCGCGAGGTGTTCGGCGAGTTCCGCGCCCCCACGGGCGTCTCGTCGGCGCCGGTCGCGGTCGCCGCCGAGCAGGGCACGCCGCTCGCCGAGGTCCGCGAGAAGGTCCGCCGCACCGGCGAGGAACTGGGCGGCAAGCTCCGCCTCCTGGTCGGCAAGCCGGGCCTCGACGGACACTCCAACGGCGCCGAGCAGATCGCCGTACGGGCCCGCGACGCCGGGTTCGAGGTGGTCTACCAGGGCATCCGGCTCACGCCCGAACAGATCGTCTCCGCGGCTCTCGCCGAGGACGTGCACTGCGTAGGCCTGTCGATCCTGTCCGGATCGCACGCCGAGCTGGTGCCCGACGTGCTCGCCCGCCTGCACGAGGCGGGCGCCACCGACATCCCCGTGATCGTCGGCGGCATCATCCCCAACGCCGACGCCGAGGACCTGAAGCGGGCGGGTGTGGCCGCCGTCTTCACCCCCAAGGACTTCGGCATCACGGAGATCATCGGCCGTATCGTCGACGAGATCCGCACAGCGAACCACCTCGACCCACTGGAGGTCCCCGCATGACCCAGGTCAACCGCCTTCGCCCGCGCCGTTCGTGTCTTGCCGTGCCCGGCTCGAACCCGCGCTTCCTGGAGAAGGCCCAGGGCCTCGACGCCGACCAGGTCTTCCTCGACCTGGAGGACGCCTGCGCCCCGCTCGCCAAGCCCGAGGCGCGGCACACCATCGTCAAGTTCCTCAACGAGGGCGACTGGACGGGCAAGACGCGCGTCGTGCGGGTCAACGACTGGACGACCGAGTGGACCTACCGGGACGTCGTGACCGTCGTCGAGGGCGCGGGCCAGAACCTCGACTGCATCATGCTCCCGAAGGTGCAGAACGCCGAGCAGGTCGTCGCGCTCGACCTCCTGCTCACGCAGATCGAGAAGACGATGGGCTTCGAGGTCGGCAAGATCGGCATCGAGGCGCAGATCGAGAACGCGCAGGGCCTCAACAACGTCAACGCGATCGCCGAGGCCTCGCCGCGCACCGAGACCATCATCTTCGGCCCGGCCGACTTCATGGCGTCCATCAACATGAAGTCCCTGGTCGTCGGCGAGCAGCCGCCCGGCTACGGCGCCGACGCGTACCACTACATCCTGATGAAGATCCTGATGGCGGCCCGCGCCAACGACCTTCAGGCGATCGACGGCCCGTACCTCCAGATCAAGAACGTCGACGGCTTCCGCGAGGTCGCCGGCCGCGCCGCCGCGCTGGGCTTCGACGGCAAGTGGGTGCTGCACCCCGGCCAGGTGGAGGCCGCCAACGAGGTCTTCTCGCCCTCCCAGGAGGACTACGACCACGCCGAGCTGATCCTGGACGCGTACGACTACTGCACGTCCGAGGCCGGCGGCAAGAAGGGCTCCGCGATGCTCGGCGACGAGATGATCGACGAGGCCAGCCGGAAGATGGCGCTGGTCATCTCCGGGAAGGGACGCGCGGCGGGCATGCAGCGCACGTCCAAGTTCGAGATCCCGGAGGCGTGACGACACCATGCAGTTCGGCCGCACTTACGAAGAGTTCACCGTCGGGGACGTCTACAAGCACTGGCCGGGAAAGACGGTCACCGAGTACGACGACCACATGTTCTGTCTCCTGACGATGAACCACCACCCGCTCCACATGGACACGAACTATGCGGAGAAGACGACGGACTTCGGCAAGAACGTCGTCGTCGGGAACTACATCTACTCGCTCCTCCTCGGGATGTCCGTGCCGGACGTCTCCGGCAAGGCCATCGCCAATCTGGAGATCGAGTCGCTCAAGCACGTGGCGCCGACCTTCCATGGCGACACCATCTACGGCGAGACGACGGTCCTGGACAAGACTCCGTCCAGGTCGAAATCGGACCGCGGAATCGTCCACGTGGAGACCAAGGGCTACAAGCAGGACGGCACGCTCGTCTGCGTCTTCCGCCGCAAGGTGATGGTGCCCACCGAGACGTACATCAAGGAGCGCGGCGGCGAACAGCCCGGCCGCCCCTCTCTCAAGTCGCAGGAGAAGTAGCCATGAGCCGACTCGCGCAGACCCACGGCCTGACCGATGTGCAGCAGGAAATCCTCTCCACGGTCAGGGACTTCGTCGACAAAGAGATCATCCCGGTCGCGACCGAACTCGAGCACCGCGACGAGTACCCGCAACAGATCGTCGACGGGCTCAAGGAGTTGGGCCTGTTCGGGCTGATGATTCCCGAGGAGTACGGGGGTCTGGGCGAGTCGCTGCTCACCTATGCGCTGTGCGTGGAGGAGATCGCGCGCGGCTGGATGTCGGTCTCCGGCATCATCAACACCCACTTCATCGTCGCCTACATGCTCAAGCAGCACGGCACGCAGGAGCAGAAGGACCACTTCCTGCCCCGCATGGCGCTCGGCGAGGTGCGCGGCGCATTCTCCATGTCCGAACCGGGACTTGGCTCCGACGTGTCGGCGATCACGTCAAAGGCGGTTAAGGACGGCGACAGTTACCTTCTGAACGGCCAGAAGATGTGGCTGACGAACGGCGGTTCGTCAACGCTTGTGGCGGTTCTCACGCGAAGTGATGAAGGTCACCCGGAGGGCTCCGCGCCGCACAAGTCGATGACGACGTTCCTCGTCGAGAAGGAACCGGGCTTCGGTGAAGTCCGTCCGGGCCTGACGATCCCCGGAAAGATCGACAAGATGGGTTACAAGGGCGTCGACACGACCGAACTCATCATGGATGACCTGCGCATTCCGGCCAATCGCGTACTGGGCGGGGAGACCGGCCGGGGCTTTTACCAAATGATGGACGGGGTGGAAGTCGGCCGCGTGAATGTCGCGGCGCGTGGCTGCGGCGTCGCGCAGCGTGCATTTGAACTGGGTGTCGATTACGCGCAGCAACGGCACACTTTCGGAAAGCCCATCGCGCAGCACCAGGCGATCCAGTTCAAGTTGGCCGAGATGGCCACCAAGGTCGAGGCCGCCCATGCGATGATGGTCAATGCAGCACGCAAAAAGGACTCCGGGGAACGTAACGACCTCGAGGCAGGGATGGCCAAGTACCTGGCCTCCGAATACTGCAAGGAAGTCGTGGAGGACGCGTTCCGGATCCACGGCGGCTACGGCTTCTCCAAGGAGTACGAGATCGAGCGCCTCTACCGCGAGGCACCGATGCTGTTGATCGGCGAAGGTACCGCCGAGATCCAGAAAATGATCATTGGTCGTCGGCTCCTCGAGGAGTATCGATCCCAAGGCTGATCCTGGGCCAGATGTCCGTTTACGGGGTGTTTCTTCGCGAAGAAGATCACACCCCGTAGGCACACTCCGGGGGATGCCTGCCGTCCGATGTGGCTTCCTGGCTTGCCCAGTTGTGGCTCGCAACCGATAGCATCCCCGGAAAAGCCGCCGTCCCCCCGTAAACTGCGCGGCCTCATCCGCTACGAAGGTCATCCATGCCCCACAGCCAAATCTCTGCACCACGCGACGGCGTCCTCAAGGGACGTCTTGCGCGCGGAGCCTCGCCGTGGCTTCTCCCGACCGTCGCCACGGCTGCCCTCAGCCTGGCGCGCTCGCGACGCTCCAAGAAGGCAGCAGCACTCGCCGTCCCGACCACCGCTCTGGCGGCTGGCATGCTGTGGTTCTTCCGCGACCCCGAGCGCGAGATCGCCGATGGCCGGGTCATCTCCCCGGCCGACGGTGTGGTGCAGAGCATCATGCCGTGGAAGGACGGGCGTACCCGCGTCGCGATCTTCATGAGCCCGCTGAACGTGCACGTGAACCGCGCGCCGCTCGCGGGCACGGTCTCGTCGGTCGAGCACATCCCCGGTGGTTTCGTTCCCGCCTTCAACAAGGAGAGCGAGAACAACGAGCGGGTGGTGTGGCACTTCGACACCGAGCTCGGTGACATCGAGATGGTCCAGATCGCCGGAGCCGTCGCCCGCCGCATCGTGCCCTACATCCCCCAGGGCACGAAGGTCGAGCAGGGCGAGCGGATCGGCCTGATCCGTTTCGGTTCGCGTGTCGACATCTACCTCCCCGAGGGCGTCGAGGCCGACGTCGAGGTCGGGCAGAAGACGGTGGCTGGGGTGACCCGAATTGACCGTGACTGACCCCGAGACTTCCGCCTGGGCGGACGACGACATGGCGGACGACGCGGAAGAGATGCCGCTGTCGCTCCGGCTGTCGATAGCGGACACCCTGACGCTGGGCAACGCCACGTGCGGATTCATGGCCGTCTACTTCACGACGACCGGGATCCTGATCCCGCACATCCAGGGCAGCGCGGACTCCGGCATGGCGCGGCACTCCGCCGCGACGGCCGTGATCCTGATGCTCGCCGCCGCGATCTTCGACCTGTTCGACGGTCTGGTGGCGCGCAAGCTGCGGTCCTCGCCGATGGGCGCGGAGCTGGACAACCTGTCCGACCTGATCAGCTTCGGGCTCGCGCCCGCCTACTTCGTGCTGGTCTACGGCATGGTCGCCGACGACGCGCACCAGAGAGTCGCCGCGGTGGGGGCCATCGTGGTGCTGCTGGCGGTGGTGCTGCGGCTTGCGCGGTTCTCGTGCGTGACCGTGAAGGACGGCACGTTCCAGGGCATGCCGTCGCCGTTCGGCGCGCTCACCGTCGTCTCGATCGTGCTCCTGGAGCTGCCCTTCGTGGCGACGCTCCTGGCGATCATCGGTACGGCGTGGCTCATGGTCAGCCGGGTCGAGTACCCGAAGCCGCGGGGGCGGCTCGCCGTGGCGATGCTGGCGTGGATCGTGGCGAGCATGGCGCTCCTTGCGGCGTGGGCGTTCGACGCGCCCGGCGGTCAGATGCTGCTGGCGACCGGGTGCACGCTGCAGGTCGTGCTCGGTGCCGTGATTCCGTTGTTCGCGACGGCGCGGCGTGTGAATAATTTCCGTGGGAATCGGCGGGAAGCGCGAGCAGCGCAGTTGCCGTAGCCCGGCGGGACGTGTGAGTGGTGGGGGCGCGGCGGTTTGGTGGGGGCCCCCCCACATAGTGGGTGTGAG
>NZ_JBHWKQ010000033.1:8315-86677 GCF_042730865.1 Streptomyces sp. NPDC059897
CCCGCGCCCCCGCGGTTGTGGCCGCGCCCGGGGGGGTTGTGTGGGGGCGGCCCCTCCGTCTTTGGCCCCGCCCCCACCACTTTTTGTGCGTGTCAGCGGCGACGGTGTTGCGGTCTCGGGGCTCTGCCCCGGACCCCGCTGCTCAATCGCCGCAGGGGCTCAATTGGTCGGCACTGGTCGATGCCGTCTCGCCTTGGGCGGCAGGGTGGGCAAGGCGGCCCCCGGCGCAGCCGGCACCCTCGATGGGGCTCACGCCGCCTCCTCCAAGAAGCCTCCCGACTGGTGCTGCCAGAGTTTGGCGTAGGTGCCGTGGGCGGCCAGGAGCTCGGTGTGGCTGCCCTGCTCGACGATGCGGCCGTGGTCCAGGACGACCAGGCTGTCCATGCCCGCCACCGTGCTCAGGCGGTGGGCGACCACCAGCGCCGTGCGGCCCTCCATGAGGCGCCAGAGGGCCTCCTGCACGAGCAGCTCGCTCTCCGAGTCGAGCGCGCTGGTCGCCTCGTCCAGGAGCAGGATCGGCGCGTCCCGCAGGATCGCGCGGGCGAGCGCGACCCGCTGGCGCTGGCCGCCGGAGAGCTTGATGCCGCGCTCCCCGACCAGGGTGTCGAACCCCTCCGGCAGGGTGTCGGCGAACTCGGTGACGTGCGCCGCCTCCGCCGCCCGCCGGACCTCCGCCTCGCTCGCCCCCGGCCGCGCGAAGGCGATGTTCTCGCTCAGGGTGCGGTGGAACATGGCCGGCTCCTGGGGGACGTACGCGATCAGGGACCGCAGGTCGGCCTGGCGCAGCTTGGAGATGTCCTGGCCGTCGATCAGGATGCGGCCGCCGTCGATGTCCATCATCCGCAGGAGGAGGCGGGTGAGGGTGGTCTTGCCGCCGCCCGAGCGGCCGACCAGGCCGAGGCGGGTGCCGCCGGGCACGGTCAGGTCGAGCCCCGTGAACAGCGGCTCCGCTCCGGCGTGCGTGTACGCGACCCGCTCGAAGCGGACCGCGGCGGCCGAGGTCTTCTGCGGTTCCTCGGGCTCGGCCGGGTCGAGCACCTTCGGCTTGTCCCGCAGCAGCTCCGTGAACTGGGCCGCCTCCGTCATGGCGCGCTCCAGACGCCGGTAGATCTGGTTGAACTCGAACATGATCCGGGTCGCGTTGGTGAAGTACGTGAACGCGACGACGATCGCCTCGACGCCCTGCCCGTTGCCCGCGAGGGCGACCGCGAGCAGCAGTCCGAGGGCGTTGGTCAGCACGGAGAGCGGCGCGACGAGGGTGTCCACGCGCAGATTCCCGTAGTCCCAGGCGCGCAGTATGTGGCCGCGCGCGTCCGCGACCCGCTCCCGGTGCTCGGCGGCCTCGCGCTCCTCGGCGGCGAAGGCGCGGACCGTCTCCATGTTCATCAGGCTGTCGGCGACGTGCCCCGACATGTGGGTGAACGCCGCCTCGCGCGCGTTGACCAGCTTCTGGCGGCGCCGGATCAGCGGCCGCACGCACAGCCCGGTGATCGCGATCATCGCCAGGAGCACGACGACGAGCCAGGGCTCGTAGCGCCACAGCACCACCGATCCGAAGATGATCGGTACGAAGCTGGCCATCACGTTGAAGATCAGTACGTCGGCGAACTCCTCGAAGCGGGAGGCGAAGCTCAGGACGCGCTTGGTGAGGGCGCCGGCGAAGTTGTCGTGGAAGAACGTGGCGTCCTTCGCGTACAGCTCGTCCATGCCGATCACGTAGAGGCGCGAGATGGCGCGCGCTTCGAGCCGGTTGATGCAGTGGAAGCCGATGCGCCACAGTGCCTCGGCGGCGAGGAGCACACCGGCGAAGGCGAGGACGTACGGCAGCAGTGCGCGGGTGCCGCGCTCGCCGCCGTCGGCGAGGTGGCCGACGAGCTTGGCGACGACGAGCGGCGCGAGGTAGAAGATGCCGATGTTGCCGAGCGCGGGCAGCAGCATCGCGGGAATCGCGAACCGGCGTGCGTCGGCCAGTTCACGTCCGTAGTAGCGGAGTGCGAGCAGTACCGAGCCGCGGCTCGGTGGCACTACGCGTAATGAGGTCAATCCGATCCCGTCCCTTGGGTGTTGGCGGGTGTGGGCTTCCGGCCGCGGTGGGGGCCGGGAATCGGAGTGTCCCGTGACGCAGGGTGGTCGGTCCACACGTTTTCGGAGTCATGGCATGCGTATCGGCCGGGTTCGGGCGGGTCGGGTGCCGTGCAGGCCCGTGCCGGGAAGCTCGGGGCGGACCAGCACCTTTACGTGGTCGTCGGGGGCGTACAGGGTGGCGAGGGCCGTGGGGACGCCGGCGAGGCCCACCTCGCCGGTGATGAGCGCGGCGGCGTCCACGGTCCCGTCGGCGATCCGGTCCAGGGTGCGCGCGAACTCCTTCGGCGGGTACGCCATGCACATCGTGACCGTGATGTCCTTGTAGAGGCCCACCACCGGGCGGAAGACGTCTTCGGTCATGCACGCGCCGATGAGCAGGACGTGTGTCTCGCGGGGCGCCCTGTGCAGGATCTCGTTGAGCATGCCCGCGCGGCCGGAGCACTCCAGGACCTTGAGCTGCTGGCCTTTCCGCGATGCCTCGCGCCATGCGTCGAAGGGGTCCGTGGTCGTGGGGTCCACGACCACGTGCGCTCCGAAGTGGCCGGCCAACTCCCTTCTGCGCGGGGATGGTTCGGACACAACTACCGGTGCCACGCCTCGTTCGACGAGTGCCGCGAGGGCGCCGAGGCCGATGGGGCCGGAGCCGATCACGACGGCTCCCGAGCCCGGCCCGGGGTCGGCGCGCGCGACGTTGCCGTAGCCGACCGCGAGGGGTTCGGTGAGCGCCGCGACGTGCGGCGGCACATGGTCGGGCACGGGGATCAGCGCGGCCTCGGACAGGACGACGCGCTCGCCGAAGCCGCCGGGGAAGTCCGTGGCGTAGCCGATGGTGCGCATCGTGCCGCCCGCGTC
Source organism: Streptomyces sp. NPDC059897 (assembly GCF_042730865.1). Lineage (NCBI taxonomy): Bacteria > Bacillati > Actinomycetota > Actinomycetes > Kitasatosporales > Streptomycetaceae > Streptomyces > Streptomyces sp. NPDC059897. Next base: position 11,253 of record NZ_JBHWKQ010000033.1, read on the forward strand.
GACGGCCCAGGGCAGGCCGACCACGGCCCGGCCCTGCCACTCCCCCGGGCTCAGCACCCGCGCGCACAGTTCGTGGCCGAGGACGAGGTCGGCGTCCGGGTCGAAGAGGAAGGACTCCGTGCCCGAGTCGCGGGACGCCTTGAGGAAGTCCTCGGTGTGCCGGGCGGCGGAGAGGTCGGAGCCGCAGATCCCGGTCGCGAGGGGCGCCGCGAGGACCTGACCGGGGCCCGGTACGGGTTCGGGCACGTCGTCGGCGACATGGAGGTCCCCGTCACGCAGCACGGCGGCGCGCATCACGACGCCCCCTTCTCGACCGCGGCCTGCACCGCCGCGCGCATCGCCCCGACGAACCGCTCGCTGTTGGCGTGCGCCCACGCCATCGACGCCGCGCGCCGCGTGTTCGCCCCGGTGCAGTGCGGCACCACGTGGTCGGCGAAGAGTTCGTACGAGCGTCGCTTCGCCTCCTGCGTGGCGAGCGGCAGGTCGAGCAGGAGCAGCGTGCCGAAGCCGCCGGAGGCCTCGGCGAGCGCCTCGACGCGGGCGATCGCGTCGTCCGGTGTGCCGATGGTGGCGACGCCGAAGACCGGGAAGCCGTCCGTGGTGAACTGCTCGACGGCGTCGGCGGGTTCGCGGCCCCACGGCAGCGTCGCGCCCGACAGGCCCTCGATGTAGCGGACGAGGTGACGCACCCCGTGCGCCGCCTCCGCGCGGGCCTGTTCCCGCGTCTCGGCCAGGTGCATCGGGACGACCAGACGCCAGGCGGCCCGGTCCGCCACGTGTCCGTTGCGCGCGCAGGACTTGTCGTACGCCTCCCAGTTCCCGCGCAGCGCCGCGAGGCCCGCCGGGTCGCCGGCCGCGAGCGAGAGCAGGCCGATGCCGTGCCGGCCGGCCTGGACCGAGCCGGAGGGCGAGACCGTCGAGGCGACCGCCATCTCCAGGCCCGCGGCCGGACGGTAGGGGCCCAACTGGCAGCGAGCCTCCGCCAGTTCGTACCAGTCGGTCTTCTCCGTGACCGTCTCGCCGCGCGCCAGGCGGACGATCGCGTCGAGCGCCTCGGCCATCATGTCCCGCTGCTTCATCGGGTCGATGCCCATCATGAAGGCGTCGGAGGCGAGCTGGCCGGGCCCCGCGCCGAGCATGACGCGGCCGCGCGTCTGGTGGTCGAGCTGGAGCAGGCGGTCCGCGAGCATCAGCGGGTGGTGGTACGGGAGGGAGTTGACGCCCGTCCCGAGGCGGATGCGGTGGGTGAGTTCGGCCGCCGCGGCGATGAACGCCTCCGGTGAGGCGATGGTCTCGTAGCCGGCGGAGTGGTGCTCGCCGATCCACGCCTCGTCGAAGCCGAGGCCGTCGAGGGCGCGGACCAGGTCGAGGTCCTGGCGGATGCGGAGGGAAGGGCTGCCGTCGAGCCCGTGGTACGGGGCGAGGAACGCGCCGAACCGGGCCGGGAGTTGGGGTGCCTGCTGCACTCGTACGCCTTTCGCCGTGCCGGACGTAGGACATAAGGTCGAGGCTTGCACTTCTTACGTCCTATATCGGCGCGGCCGAGAGGTCAACACACGGAGAGGAAGCGGGGAGTTGGAGAGTCCCAGGACGCGGCGGCACCACGACGGCTCACCCAGCGCGCGCACGCTCGCGCTCACCGTCCTCGGCGAGTACGTGCGGTACCCGGGCGATCAGCGGGTGGCGGCCGGGGCCGTCGTGGGAGCCCTTGGCGCGTGCGGGATCGGTGACGCGGCGGCGCGGCGGGCGCTCGGCCGGCTCACGCAGGAGGGCTGGCTGCGCTCGCGGCGGGCGGGGCGCCACACGCAGCTTGTGCTGGAACCCCGGCTCATACGGCTGCTCACCGCGTGGACGCACCGCCTTGAGCGGGCGGTGGACCCGACGCCGTGGAACGGCGAGTGGCAGCAGTTGCTGTTGCGTCCGCCCGCCGATGCCTGGCGCGAACGACCGCTGGTCGAGCAGCAGTTGGCGTTCGAGGGCTTCGGGTCGCTGGGGGCCGGGCTGTGGTGTGCGGCCGACCCCGGCGGCGTGCCCGCGCTGAAGGGCCTGCTGCGGGAGCAGGGGCTCGCGCCACACGCCCTGTGGTTGACGTGCCGGGCCGAGGACGATGCCGACCTGGTCGGCAGGACCTGGGAGTTGGGTGACGTACGGCGCGCTCATGAGGGGTTTCTGGCGCGGTTCGGGGACCGTGCCGGGCAGGTGCAGGGGCCGGAGGCCGCGTTCGTGGCGCGGACGCGGCTCGTGCACGCCTGGCGGACCACGTTCGAGCGCGATCCGCGGCTGCCCGACGCGCTGCTTCCGCACGACTGGCCGGGCCGCGCCGCGACCCGGCTGTTCGTCGACGCGTGGCGGGCGCTGCGGGCGCCCGCCGACACGTACTGGCGTCAGCTCACCTTCGGAGTGAAGCCCTTGGCCTCCTCGGACTCGGACGGCTGACGGACGACCTTCATGCCGCCGACCGCGGACTTATCGGGCTGGAGGATCACCGATCCGTGCGAGGACGGGGCCTTGGGGTCGGAGAAGTCCTGCGTGACGCCGAAGCCGTTCTCGAAGTCGCTCAGCGACAGCAGCGCCTTGTCGACGCCCTCGCGCGTGAGGTCCTTGCTCTCGCAGGCCTTCTTCAGGGCCTCGCCGAAGACGGCCGCGGCGGTCCAGCCCGCGACGACGCCGTTGTCGAGCGCGTCCTTCGGATAGGCCTTCTTGTAGTCGGCCACCAGCTTCTTCGCCTCCGGGGTGTCCGCGCCGATGGGCAGCGACGGCGAGGCGACCCAGTAGTTCTTCAGGAGGGCCGGGGCCGCCTGCGTGCCGAGCAGCTGCGGCGAGTACGCCGAGTTGTTGCCGATGATCGGCGCGTTCAGCTTCGCCGCCGCCGCGACGCCGACGAGGGAGGCCGCCTGGCGCGGGCCCGCGCTGATCACGACGCCCTTGACGCCGGCCTTCTTCAGGGCGGCGACCTGGGCGGTCATGTCGTTGTCGGTCGGCTTGATCTTCTGCTCGACGACGGTGATCCCGGCCTGCTTCGCCATGTACGTCGAGCCCTGCAGCGCGTTCTCGCCGTAGTCGCCCTCGAAGTAGACGTGGCCGAGCTTATCGCCCTTCTTCAGGCCCTTCTCCTTCATCAGGAAATCGATCGCGTTGATCGTCTCGATGTCGTACGTCGAGCCGATGACGCGCACATACTTACTGCCGAGCAGGTGCGCCGACCAGGCCTGCGGCAGCACGAGCGCCTTGTCCTGGCCGTCGATGCGCTGCTTGACGGCGGCGACGAACGGGGAGCCGAGGAACTGCGGGAAGCCGAGCACGTCGGGCGCCAGTTCGGTGTACGCGGCGACGGCCTTCTGCGGGTCGTAGCCGTGGTCGCGCACCGTCAGCTTGGCCTTGTAGCCGCAGGCGCCGCCCGCCGCGTTGAACTGCTTCACGTACAGCTGCTGCGCCTGTGTGACGGACTTGCCGAGTGTCGCGTAGACGCCGGTCATGTCGGTGAGGACGCCGAGGTTGATGGTCTTGCCTGTGATGCCCTTGCCGGTCTTGACGCCGCCCGCGCTCTGCTTGTCGCCGTCGTCGTCCTTGGCCTTGGAGCTGCACGCGGCGGTCAGCGCGAGCAGCGCGGCGACCGCGGTCACCGTGAGCGTGCGGGTGCGGCCGTTCCTTGGGTTCATGCGTCCTCCTGAGGGTGTTTCCTGGCTCGCTGGGCGGTCAGCCGCACAAGTCCGCCGGGTAGGAAAAGGACGACCGCCACGACGGCGGCGCCGTACAGATAGCGGGACGCCTCGCCGGGGGCCACGCCGCCGGTGCCGGGGGCGGAGACCAGGGGCAGGGCGTCGCTGTACCGGGTGAGCAGTTGCGGAAGCAGCGAGACGAAGGCCGCGCCGACGACGGCGCCCGCCACCGAGCCGAGGCCGCCGATGACGATCATGGCGAGGTATTCGAGGGAGAGCGTGATGCCGAAGTAGTCGGGCACGGTGCGCTGGAAGACCAGGGCGAGCAGGACGCCCGCGAGCCCCGCGTACATCGACGAGAGCACGAAGACGAAGCCCCGGTAGCGGGCCACAGGCACGCCGAGCACCCCGGCCGCGATCCGGTGGTCGCGGATCGCGTTGAGGGCGCGTCCCGGCCGTCCGCGCAGCACGCCGCGGGCGAAGAGTCCGCAGCCGAGGGTGAGCAGCAGGCCGAGGTACCAGAGCTTCTCGGAGGCGCCGAACGGCACGCCGGCGACGGCGAGTTCGCTCTCGTCGAAGGTGAGGCCGAACAGGCTCATGGCGGGTACGTCGCGCCCGTTGGCGCCGCCGGTCAGATCCTGGGCGTTGAACAGGACGTGCTGCCCGATGAAGATCAGCGCGAGGGTCGCGATGCCGAGGTACGCGCCCTTGAGGCGGCCCGCGATGGGGCTGAACAGGCCGCCCGCGACGCCGGCGACGAGCACCGCGAGCACGGCGGCGAGCCACGGCGGAAGCCCGAGCCCGTTGATCGTCTGGCCCCGCTCCCCCGCGAACACGCAGTACCCGTAGGCGCCGACGGCGAGGAAGAAGGCGTGCCCCATGGAGAGTTGGCCGGTCGCGCCGGTCAGCAGGTTGAGGCCGATGGCACCGATGGCCGCGGCCATGGCGAACAGTCCGGCCTGCAGCCAGAAGCGTTCCAGGTAGAACGGCAGGGCGAGCAGCAGGACGGCGCAGGCCGCGATGACGTACGTACGGCGGCGCGAGAGGAGCGTGCGCAATGAACTGCCATTGCTGGTACGGGACTTGGTGGGCGGGGCATCCGAGGCGAGTACGTCAGACACGGGCGAGCTCCTTCGTCCCGAAGAGCCCCGAGGGCCGCAGCAGCAGGATCACGGTCATCACGAGATAGGGCGCGAGGTCGCCGAGGCCGCGCCCCATGAAGGCGAGTTCGCTCTGGTAGCCGGCGGCGAGGGACTCGGTGACGCCGACGATGAGCCCGCCGACGAGCGCCCCAGTCGTGGAGTCGAGGCCGCCGAGGATCGCGGCGGGGAAGGCCTTGAGCGCCGCCAGTGACGTGGCCCGTTCGAGGCCCGGCGTCGGGAACACGGTCAGGAACAGCGCGGCGACGGCCGCGAGCCCGCCCGCCACCGCCCACGCGCCGAGCGACACGCGGCCGAGCCGTACGCCCATCAGCGCGGCGGTCTCGCTGCTCTCCGCGGCGGCGCGCATCGCGACGCCCCACGAGGTGTAGCGGAACGTGAGCAGGAACGCGGTGATGAGCAGGGCCGCCGCGGCGAGCGCGGCGATCCGGGTGTGCGCGATCGACACACCGCCGACGGTGAGCACGGCGTCGCCCCACGGGTCTCCCATGGCGAGCACGTCCGTGCCGAGGCGGCGGGTGAGTTCCGTGGTCAGGAGGATGTCGACGCCGATGGTGACGATGGCGAGGACGCTGTGGTCGCGCCCCCGGTAGCGGCGCATCACGAGGAACTCGACGGCGGCGCCGACGACGGCCGCGGCCGCGATGCCGACGCCGACCGCGGGCCAGAACCCGAGGTCGTCGTGGAGCGACGCGATGACGTAGCCGCCGGCGAGCAGCAGCGACGCGTGGGCGAAGTTGACGACCTCGGTGGCCCGGAAGATGACGACGAAGCCGAGCGCGATGAGGGCGTAGACGGAGCCCATCGAGACGCCGTTGATGAGGAGTTCGAGGAACGTCGTGAGATCGCTCATGCGGAGGCCTCCGGCTCTTCGGGGGCGCCCAGGTACGCCTGGACCACCGCCGGGTCGTTCTGCACCCGCTCCGGGGGCCCGCCCGCGATGCGGCGGCCGAAGTCGAGGACCGTCACCTCGTCGGCGAGCCGCATGACGACGCCCATGTCGTGCTCGACGAGGACGATGGAGATGCCGAGGCTGTCGCGGACGCCCGCGATGACGGCGGCGGTGCGGCGGCGTTCGTCGGCGGTCATGCCGGCGACGGGTTCGTCGAGGAGGAGGATCTTGGGCTCCATGCACAGGGCGCGGGCGAGTTCGGCGAGCTTCTGCGCGCCGTACGGCAACGAGCCGGTGGGTGTGGTCAGTTGATCGGCGATGCCGACGAACGCGGCGATCTCCGCCACCCGTTCGCGGTGGGCGCGCTCCTCGCGGGCCGCCGACGGCAGCCGCAGGCCCGCCGCGACGAAGCCCGCGCGGGTCAGCCGGTGCCGGCCGAGCAGCAGGCTGTCGGCGACAGTGGTGTGCGGCGGCAGCGCGAGGTTCTGGAAGGTGCGGGCGACGCCGAGTTCGGCGATGCGGTGCGGGGGCAGTCCGGTGAGTTCGCGCTCGCCGAGGTGGACGGTGCCCGAGGTGGCCCGGTAGACGCCGGAGAGGACGTTGAAGGTGGTGGACTTGCCCGCGCCGTTCGGGCCGATGACGGCGTGCACGGTGCCCGGTTCGACGGTCAGGCCGATGGCGTCGAGGGCGGTGAGGCCCGCGAACCGTACGGTCAGGTCCCTGACGTGCAGGGGCGGTACGTCGGTCATCGCGCGCCTCCCCAACGGCTCAGCGTCGGCGTGTGCGCGGACCCGCCGGTCGCGGCCGCGGCGTCCGAGGCGGCCGTCTCGTCGACCACGCCCAGGTAGCGGCGGCGCACCTCGTCGGAGCCCGCGAGTTCGTCGGCGCGGCCGTGCAGGGTGATCTCGCCGACCTCCAGGACGTACGCGTGCGAGGCGAGCCGCAGGGCGAGCGCCGCGTTCTGCTCGACGAGGAGGACGGACACGCCCTGGGCGTTGATCTCGCGGATCGTGTCGGCGATCCGGGCGGCCATCAGCGGGGCGAGGCCCAGCGACGGCTCGTCCAGGAGCAGCAGTTTCGGCGCGGCCATCAGGGCGCGGCCCACGGCGAGCATCTGCTGCTCGCCGCCGGACAGCAGCCCGGCCCGCTGCTGCGCCCGGTCGGCGAGGACGGGGAACAGTTCGTGCACGCGCCGCAGCGCCGCCGCCTTGTCGGCGCGCGATCCGTGCGAGCCGAGCGCCCCGGCCCGCAGATTGTCCGCGACGGTCATCCGCGCGAACACCCGCCGCCCCTCCGGTACTTGGCAGACCCCGGCGGCCACCACCCGGTCGGCGGACAGTCCGCCGATCCGGCGCCCGCCGAAGTCCACGGTGCCGGCCGTCACCGCCCCGCCGTGGAAGCCGAGGGTGCGCGAGACGGCGCGCAGCAGCGTCGTCTTGCCCGCGCCGTTGCCGCCGAGCACCGCCACGACGGAGCCCGCCGGCACCTCCAGGGTCACGCCGCGCAGCGCGCGGACGGGCCCGTAGCCGACGGACACGTCGTCGACGACGAGCCCTGGTTCGTTTGCCTTGCTCACATCGGTCACTGTGTGCGTCCCTCCCTGGACCGGTGGCGCTCACGACAGCACCGCGCGGACGGCCCGTCCACGGGCGGCCCGGGAATCGCTGCGCGGGCCCAGCGCCCGCCCGCCCCGGTTGTGCCCGCGCACAAGACCGCGTGTCAGGGGCCTGCCGGTGACGCCGGGCGGGTGGCATCCTCCGCACAAGCGGGTGAGTTCTTTGCCGTTGCTTTAAGGCTCGTCACGCCGTGGCCGCAGCCGCTGCCGCCGGGGCCGGACGGTTCGTTGGGGAGGGGCGATGGGCGCACGCAAGCACCGCACGGGCCAGGACTGGCAGCTGCTCAAGGAGGCGTGCGGCACGCTGCTCGACCGGGTGCCGGAGCTCGTCGACGAGCATCTGCGGCAGCTCTTCGCGTACTCGGACGTCTACGCGCGCGTGCTGCCGTACGACGCGCAGTGGCGGGAGGCCGAGCAGGCGATGCGGATCGGCATCGAGACGATCTCGGCGCCCCGCGACTCGCCGCGCAGGGACCTGGTGTACGCGGAGGACGCGGGCCGGCGCCGGGCCGGGCAGGGGCTGCCGCTCGACCTCCTGATCCACGCGTACCGCAACGCGGGCTATCTGGTCTGGGACGCCCTGATGGAGAGCGCGGGCGGCGAACCGGCCCGCCTGAAGGCGCTGATGCGCTCGGCGACGATGGTTTGGGCCGCGGTCGACGCGCAGGCCGAGGCGGCCTCCGAGGCGTACCGGGCCACGGAGCTGGAGCTGCGCCGCCGCACCGACGAGCAGACCCAGGCGCTGCTCGACGCGCTCCTGGACGGCCGTCCGGCGCCGGGCCTCGCGGCGCGCGCGGCGGCGGGCCTCGACCTGCCCGAGCACGGCCGGTACGCGGTCGTCGTGCTCCGGGTGGAGCGGCAGGGCGGGCGGGAGGCGTTCCACCGGCGGATCCAGGACGAGCGGTTCCGGTTCGTGTGGCGGATGCGGGCGGACTGCGAGGTGGGCGTCGCGGCGCTCGGGGCGGGCCGCACGCTGGACGATCTGGCGGCGCTGCTCGACGGCCGCTGCCCCGGTCCCGGCGGGGTCAGCCCGGTCGTCAAGGGGCTCGCCGAGCTGGGCCACGCCCGCCGCCTCGCCGAACTCGCGCTGCGGACCTGCCCTCCGGACACGACGGGCGTGGTCCGCCTGGACGAGCGGATGCCGACGGCCCTGGTGGTGAGCCAGCCGGACCTGGCGCAGCGCCTGGTGGCGGGCGTCTTCGGCGAGCTCCTGGCCCTCGAACCGGCCGACCGGGCCGTCCTGTTGGAGACGCTGGACGCGTGGCTGGCGTGCGAGGGCTCGGCAGGACGGGCGGCGGGCCGCCTGTACTGCCACCGCAACACGGTCTTCAACCGCCTGCGCAGGCTGGAGCAGTTGACGTCGCGTTCGCTGTCGCGGCCCCGCGACCTGATGGAGATGACACTGGCGCTCGACGCGTACCGGCTGTCACCGGGGTGAGCGGCAGGGGCACGCCGTACGCCGCCGTGCCCCGCCCCGCTCAGCGCAGGAAGTCGGTCCCGATGCGCTCCGCCACGTCCTCCAGGATCGGCCCCGCCTCGGCGATGCAGCGCGCCACGTCCGGCTCCACGTCGGTGAGCGCGTACGCCCGGCGGATCCCGGCCCGGCCAAGGACCTCCGGCGCCAGCGCGAGGCGTCCGCACACGGCGACGACCTCGACGCCCGCCGCCCGCGCCGCCGCGGCGACGCCCGCCGGGGCCTTGCCGTGCAGCGTCTGCTCGTCCAGCGAGCCCTCGCCGGTGATCACGAGCTCGGCCCGCTCCAGGGCGGGCGCGAAGCCGAGGACGTCGAGCATGACCTCGATGCCGGGCCGGAAGCTCGCGCCGAGGCCGACGAGCGCCCCGTACCCGATGCCGCCCGCGGCGCCCGCGCCCGGCGACTGGGCGTACTCCAGCGCCTTCGGCCCGATGGACTCGGAGAGCACCTTCGCGAAGTGGGCGAGCGCGGTGTCCAGCTCCGCGATGTTGTCCGCGGTGGCGCCCTTCTGCGGCCCGTAGATCGCGGGCGCGCCCTTGGGGCCTGTGAGCGGGTTGTCGACGTCGCTCGCCAGGACGAGATCGACGTCGGCGAGGCGCGCGTCGAGCCCGGACAGGTCGGCCGATGCGAGGTTCGCGAGGGCGCCGCCGCCCGGTCCGACCGGATTGCCGTCCGCGTCCAGCAGGCGGGCGCCGAGCGCGGACAGCATGCCCGCGCCGCCGTCGGTCGTGGCGCTGCCGCCCACGCCGAACACGATCGAGCGCGCTCCGGCGTCGAGCGCGGCGGTGATCACCTCGCCGGACCCGTACGTCGTCGCCGTCAGCGGCGCGAACTCGCCCTCGGGCAGCAGCTGGAGTCCTGAGGCCTCCGCCATCTCCACGACGGCCGTGCCCTCGCGCAGCGCGTACGCGGCGACGACCGGCTCGCCGAGCGGCCCGGTCACCGGGACCTCGCGGCGCTCGAACCCGGCCGCGACCGCCGCCGCCACCGTCCCGTCCCCGCCGTCCGCGACCGGCACGGACTCCACCGTGACCTCGGGCGCGACCCGGTGCAGACCCGCCGTCACACGCTGTGCGACCTGCACCGCGGTGAGCGAGCCCTTGAACTTGTCCGCCGCGATCAACACGTGCCGCGCGGTGTGTGCAGCGTCCGCCACCTTGCTCTCCCCTTGCTGTTGCGCCTTGCTCGAGGCAAGGCAGTCGCGCCGCTGCGACCTTAACCGCAGGAGGGGGCCGCTGCCCATGGCCGTCCGGTCCCCGGACCGCCGATCGCGGCCGGAATATTCGCACAAAGAGCCGCAAACCAGTACGACCGTTGATCTTCAAAAGCGGGTACACCGGTCTCATGACGCCAACCGGCCCCCGGCTCACCGACCTCACCGAGAGCGCCCTCGCCGACCGTGTGCTCGGCGGCTGGCTCGGCCGGATCGCCGGCAACATGCTCGGCAAGCCGGTGGAGCAGGGCGAGGTGTGGACGCGCGAGCGCATCGACCGCTATCTGCGGCAGGCGGAGGCCCTGCCGCTGACCGACTACCTGCCCGAGCCGCCGTCGGACGAGGTGGCGTCGGCGCTGCGGCCCGAGTGGCACCAGTGCGTGCGCGGCCGCATCCACGGCAGCTGCCGCGACGACGACGTGGACTACGCGGTGCTCGGCCTGCACCTCCTGGAGACCCACGGCTTCTCGTTCACGACGGAGCAGGTCGGCGAGCTGTGGCTGCTGCGCCTCCCCTACCTCCAGACGTTCACGGCGGAGCGCGCCGCGTACCGCAATCTCGCGAACGGCCTCAAGCCCCCGCTCACGGCGACGTACGACAATCCGCACCAGGAGTGGATCGGCGCCCTGATCCGCGCGGACGTCTTCGGCTGGACCAGCCCCGGCGCCCCGCGCCGCGCCGCCTCCCTGGCCCGCCGCGACGCGGTCCTCTCGCACACCGGGAACGGCGTCTACGGCGCGATGTGGGCCGCCGCCCTGATCTCCGCCGCCTTCACCGCGCCGACCCCGCGCGCAGCCCTGGACGCCGCGCTCTGCGTGATCCCCGCGAGCAGCCGCCTGGCCCGCGTCGTCCGCCGCACGGCCTCCCTGCACGACTCGCGGCTGACCTGGGAGGAGACCCTGGCCACGGTCGCCAAGGAGACGGCGGGCCTCGGCTGGATCCACACGGTGCCGAACGCCGCGGTGATCACCGCGGGGCTGCTGTACGGCGACGGGGACTTCACCCGGACCGTGGCGCTGACGGTCAGGGGCGGCCTGGACACGGACTCCAACGGCGCGACGGCCGGTTCGTTCGCGGGGGTGCTGTGCGGCGCCGCCGCGATCCCTCTGCAGTGGACCGAGCCGCTCGAGGACCGGGTCCGCAGCGCGGTCTTCGGCTTCGACGGCGCCCGTATCAGCGAACTGGCCGCCCGGACGGCGGGGTTGGCGCAGCACTGAGACCCGCGCCGCCCTTCCCGTCCGCGATCCTCTACGCTCCTCACGTCTACGCGCGTTGACATCTCCTGTGGCGGGGAGGGATGTTTCCGTGGACAGTTTCTCGTAACCAGAGCAAAGGGGCTCGTACCGGTGGCCAGGAAGATCATCCTCGATTGCGACCCGGGTCATGACGACGCGGTCGCGATGCTGCTCGCGCACGGCAATCCCGACATCGACCTGGTCGCCGTGACCACCGTCGTCGGCAACCAGACCCTGGAGAAGGTGACGCGCAACGCCCTCTCCGTGGCGGCGATCGCCGGGATCACCGGGGTGCCGTTCGCGGCGGGCTGCCCGCGGCCGCTGATCCGTACGATCGAGACCGCGCCCGAGATCCACGGCGACACGGGCCTCGACGGCCCCGCGCTCCAGGACGCCCTCTTCGAGCTCGACGAGCGGCACGCGGTGGACCTGATCATCGACACGGTCATGGCGCACGAGCCGGGCGAGATCACCATCGTGCCGACGGCCGGTCTCACGAACATCGCCCTGGCCGCGCGCAAGGAGCCGCGCATCGTCGAGCGGGTGCGCGAGGTCGTGCTGATGGGCGGCGGCTACCACGAGGGCAACTGGAGCCCGGTCGCCGAGTTCAACATCGTGATCGACCCCGAGGCCGCGCACATCGTCTTCAACGAGCCGTGGCCGGTCACCATGGTCGGCCTCGACCTCACCCACCAGGCCCTCGCCACCCCCGAGGTCGAGAAGAAGATCGCCGCGGTCGGGACCAAGCCCGCCCGGTTCGTCCTCGAACTGCTCGAGTTCTTCCGCGAGGCCTACCGCGAGAACCAGGGCTTCGAGCACCCGCCCGTGCACGACCCGTGCGCCGTCGCGTACGTCATCGACCCCAGCGTCATGACCGTCCGCAAGGCCCCCGTGGACATCGAGCTGCGCGGCTCCCTCACGCTCGGCATGACCGTCACCGACCTGCGCGCGCCCGCGCCCGATGACTGCCACACGCAGGTCGCCGTCGACCTCGACCACGAGAAGTTCTGGAACCTCGTCGTCGACGCGCTCGCCCGTATCGGAGAGCCCGACGGGAACGGGGCGCCCGCCGCATGAACGTCGCCGCCTCCCCCCACTCCTCGGCCGGCGGCCCCGACGCGCGGCGCCCGGTCCGGATCGGCGCCCTCATGGTCGCGCTGCTCGCGGCCAGCTTCGCCTTCCAGCTCAACGCCTCGATGCTCAGCCCGGCGCTCGCGACGATGGCGGACGAGCTGGACACCACCGCGTCCGCGATCGGCATCACGCAGACCGCGTTCTTCACGGCCGCAGCACTGTTCTCGCTGTTCCTCCCCCGGCTCGGCGATCTGATCGGCCGCCGCAAGGTGCTCACCGGGATGATGGTCCTGATGGCCGTCGGGTGTGTGATCTCCGCGCTGGCGACCTCCGTCGGGATGCTCGCCGTCGGCCGTGTCATCCAGGGCGCGTCGGGCCCGACGATCCCGCTCGCGCTGATCATGCTGCGCGTCGAGGTCCCGGACCCGAAGCGGTACGGCACGCTCATGGGCATCGTGACCGCCGTCAACGGCGGCATCGCGGGCGTCGACTCCTTCGCGGGCGGCTCGCTCGCCGAGCACTACGGCTACGCGTCGATCTTCTGGGTCATGACGGCCTTCGCGGTGCTCTCGGCGGTGCTCGTGCGCTTCTTCGCCCCGGAGTCCCGCGCGAGCGAGCGGCCGCCCATGGACTGGCCGGGCGTGCTGCTCCTGGTGATCTCCGTGGGCGCGCTGCTCATCGCCTTCAACGAGGCGGGCAAGCTGGCCGCCGCGAACTGGCCGCTCGCGATCGGCCTCCTCGTCGTGGCCGCCCTCGCGTTCTGGGCGTTCTGGCGGATGGAGAACCGCTCCTCGCACCCGCTGGTCACCACGCATCTGCTGAAGCGCCGCGCCACGTGGTCGCTGCTCCTGTCGACGATGCTCACCATGACCGGCGTCTTCGCGATCATGAACGGGCTGCTGCCCGGCTTCGCGCAGGACACCTCGGTGGGCCTCGGTCTCGGCGCCGAGGGTGCGACCTGGTGGACGCTGACCCCGTACGCGCTCGCGGGCCTCGCCATGGGCCCGGTCTCGGGACGCCTCGCGGCGACGTTCGGCTACGGCCGCATCCTGCGCACCGGCCTGATCGCCACGGCGGTCTCCACGGTCCTGGCGCTGCTGACCCTCCAGACGGACTCCTCGGGCCTGCTGCTCGCGGTGTCGATCCTGCTGGGCATCACCTACGCGGGCATGGCCAACATCATGCTGAACGGCCTCGGCATCGTGCTCTCCCCGCCCGAGAACCCCGGCTTCCTGCCGGGCCTCAACGCGGGCTGCTTCAACCTCGGCGCGGGCCTCAGCTTCGTGATCCTGTACGCGGCGATGGACTCGGTCGCCCCCTCCGGCGGCACCTCGGTCGGCGGCTACAGCGCCGGTGTCGTGGCGGGGCTCGTGCTCATCGTGGCGGCCCTGTTCGCGTCGCTGCTGATCCCGAAGCCCGTGCACGCGGAGGAGACGGACTGAAACACGGATCGCGGTGCGCGCACCGCGTCCGTCCGGCAGGCTGAGGCAGCGAACCACCGACCTACCGACCTACCGACCTACCGACTTACAAAAGGAGCGGTGCTCGATGAAGCTGGTGGTACAGGAGTTCCTGACGCTGGACGGTGTGTCGCAGGGGCCGGGCGCCCCCGACGAGGACACCAGCGACGGTTTCACGCGTGGCGGCTGGTTCGTGCCGTACGTCGACGAGGAGTTCATGGAGATCGCCGACGGCTGGCTCGGCGAGGCGGACGGGCTGCTGCTCGGTCGCCGCACCTACGAGAACTTCGCGCGGGACTGGCCGACGATGACGGACCACCCGATGGGGGCGGTCATGAACGGCCTGCCGAAGTACGTCGCCAGCCAGAGCCTGACCAAGGCCGACTGGAACCCGACGACGATCCTGGCGGGCAACATCGCCGCCGAGGTCGACGCGCTGAAGCGGCAGCCGGGCCGCGAGCTGCAGATCCACGGCAGCTCACGGCTCGCCCAGTCGCTGCTCGCGGCGGGCCTCGTCGACCAGCTGCGCCTCGCGATCGCCCCGGTCGTCGTGGGCCGCGGCCGGCGCCTGTTCCCCGACGGCGGCACCCCGGCGGGCCTGCGTCCGGTGAGCCAGCGCTCGACGGCGGGCGGCCTGTCCGTGCACGTCTTCGACACGGCGGGGCTGCCGTCGTACGGGGTGTATCCGGGTTAGGTCCGGTCTTCGGCCTGCCGGGGCGGCCCGGAGGGCACGGCGTCCGTGTGCCGGGCCGCGAGGCGGCGGGCCGGCGCGCGGTACGCCTCGGGTGAGCGGTGGTACGTCCGTACCGTCAGCAGACCGGCGATCAGGCGCGGGTCGTGGGCCGGTTCGTGCAGTTCCACGTGGCATCCCGAGTCGCGGTCCGTGTAGGTCAGCACGGTGTGGTCGCGGTCCCGCCAGGTGATGCGCTGGGGCGGTGGGACGGCGCCGGAGAAGGCGCCGCCGAGCAGCCCGAGGATCACCACCACCAGCTGCACCGGCAGGATCAGCCACCACAGGGTCCACAGCCACAGCGGACCCTGGCGCCCCACCGCCGCCGGCCGCCCTTCGGGCCGTACCGTCCAGCGGGTCCGCAGCCGTCGACCGCGCAGCCCCGGCTCCCGGGTGATCGTGCCGAGCACGTCGCCCTCGGGGGCGCGGACGCGGTAGGTGATCGGCTGCCCGGGCGTCGGGCACAGCGCCTCCACGCGCGCGTAGGGCGTGGTGTGCGCCTCGTCCGCCCACAGGGTCAGGATCCGCTCCACCGGGCCCTCCGCCTCCAGGTGGAGCCAGGCGACGGCGGGCGCGGTGTCCGGTTCGTCGGCCCAGCGGATCTCCTGCGTGCCGGTGGTCCGCAGCTTCAGGCATCGCCCCATGCGGGCGCACGCTAGCCGAACAGGGTGGGGGCGCCAGAGGACGCGCTCAGTCCGGCACGCGTGCGCTCGAAGTGCAGCAGGCGCCGCTTGCGGTCGAGGCCGCCGCCGTAACCGGTGAGGTCGCCGTTGGCCCCGATGACGCGGTGGCAGGGGACGATGACGCCGATGGGGTTCTTGCCGTTGGCGAGGCCCACCGCCCGGGAGGCGTTCGGGTTTCCGAGGGCCTCGGCCAGCTCCCCGTAGGTGCGGGTCTCCCCGTACGGGATCCGCTGGAGCTCGGCCCAGACGGAGCGCTGGAACGGGGTGCCGTGCAGGTGCAGCGGCAGGTCGAAGTCCCGCGCCGCGCCCTCGAAGTAGGCGTTCAGCTGGTCGATGGCCGCGCCGAAGGGCCGCTCGTCGCGGGCGCCGAAGGTGTCCTGCGGCGGGCGGTGGCGCTGGTCGGTCATGTAGAGGCCCGAGAGCGTGCCGTCGGTGGACACGAGGGTGAGCGGGCCGTAGGGGCTGTCGACGACGGTGTGGTGGCGGATGCCGGTCATGGTCGTGGCCTTTCCTTACGCGGGCAGGGAGTTGATGGGGTGGGAGTCGGTCGCCCACAGGTACTGGGTGGCGTACGCGCGCCAGGGGCGCCAGGCGGCGGCCCGCGCGGTGAGCGCCGCCGGGGTGTGGGGCAGGCCCAACTCCTGTGCAGCGCGGCGCATTCCGAGGTCGGTGGGGAGGAAGGCGTCCGGGTCACCGAGGGCCCGCATGGCGATCGCCTCGATGGTCCAGGGCCCGAAGCCGGGCAGCTCCGCGAGCCGTGTGCGGGCCTCTGCCCAGTCGGACTCGGGGCCCAACGTCACCTCCCCGTCGGCCAGTTGGCGTACGAGGGTGGTGAGGGTCGTGCGGCGGCTGCGGGGCAGGGCGAGGGACTCGGGGTCGAGGGAGGCGAGGGCCTGTGGTGTCGGGAAGAGGTGGGTGAGGCCGCCCTCGGGGTCGTCGACCGGTTCGCCGTGGGCGAGGACGAGGCGGGCGGCGTGGGTGCGGGCGGCGGCCGTGGAGACCTGCTGGCCGAGCACGGCGCGTACGGCGAACTCGGCCTCGTCGACCGTGCGCGGCACGCGGCGGCCCGGTGCCCCGTCGACGAGCGGGGCGAGGAGCGGGTCGGTGCGCAGCTGTTCGTCCACGGCGACCGGGTCCGCGTCCAGGTCGAGCAGGCGGCGGCAGCGGCTGATGGCCACGGCGAGGTCGCGCTGGTCGGTGAGGACGAGGCGGCAGGCGATGTGCTCGGCGCCCGGGGTCAGGGCCGCGATGCCGTGCCCGTACGGGAGCCGCAGGGTGCGCCGGTACGCGCCGTCGCGCCACTCCTCGACGCCCGGCACGGCGGTGGCGGCGAGGTGCCCGAAGAGATTGCTGGGGTTGAGGGGCTTGCGGAACGGCAGCCGCAACGTCAGTGCCCCTGGGGCGCCGGCGCGTCCCTGGGGCGCGCGCGTGCGCAGCTCCGTCGGCGACAGCGCGTAGACCTCGCGGACGGTCTCGTTGAAGGTGCGGATCGAGGCGAAGCCCGCCGCGAACGCGACGTCCGAGAGCGGGAGTCGGGTCGTCTCGACGAGCAGGCGCGCCGTCTGGGCGCGCTGCGCGCGGGCCAGGGCGAGCGGGCCCGCGCCCAGCTCGGCAAGGAGCTGCCGCTCGATCTGGCGGGCGCTGTAGCCGAGCCGGCGGGCGAGCCCCGAGACACCCTCGCGGTCCACGACGCCGTCGCCGATGAGGCGCATCGCGCGGGCCGTGAGGTCGGCCCGCGCGTTCCATTCGGGGGAGCCGGGCGTGGTGTCGGGGCGGCACCGCTTGCAGGCCCGGAATCCGGCCTGCTGGCAGGCCGCCGCGCTCGGGTAGAAGCGCATGTTGCGAGGCTTGGGCGGCACGACCGGGCAGCCGGGGCGGCAGTAGATGCGGGTGGTGACCACGGCGGTGAAGAAGACCCCGTCGAAGCGGGTGTCCTTGGCCTGCACCGCGCGTACGCAGCGATCCGTGTCGGTGTGCATGTGTCCAGCTTCGTGCAAGGTGAGCGCGGTGGCTGGCGAGAATCCGACATCTACGTCGACGCCCGGCACGCCCTCGCGGACGCCGCCCGCGAGGGCCGTGGGGTCGAACCGTGGGAGCCGTGGGGTCAGGCCGTGGCGGGGCGCCACATCGTCCACAGCAGCGGGCCGCCGCCCGGCAGCTTCAGCTCCTCACGGACGGTGAAGCCGAAGTGCTCGTAGACCGGCAGGTTGGATTCCTTGGAGGACTCCAGGTGGACGGGCATGCCCGCGGCGTCGGCCGCGGCGAGGCCGGAGCGCAGCAGCGCGGCGCCCTCGCCGCGGCCCTGGGCGGCCGGGTCGACGCCGATCAGGGCGAGGGACCAGTGCGGCTGCGCGGGGGTGTGCCGGGCGGCGGCTTCGACGGCGTCGCCGAACAGTTCGGCCCGCTCGCCGAGGATGGCCTGGAGTTCCCGGATGGTGTCGATGTCGGGCACGGCCTTGTCCTGGTCCTCGGCGGGCACCCAGAACGCGGCGGCGGAGCCGGTGCGCTCGCAGCGGCCGTGGCGGACGTACTGGCGGGCGAAGATGGTGGTGAAGTACCGCGCCAGGGACGCCTGCCGCCCGGGGCCCTCCGGGAAGAAGAAGCCCATCATCGGGTCGTCGTGGAAGGCGCGGGCGAGCAGGTCGCCCAGCGCGGGCGCGTCCTCGGGGACGGCGGGGCGCGGTGTGGTCGTCGTCGACATACCGGTCATTCTTACGCCGGTGATCTTCGACGCTCCCGGCGGGGCCCCGATGTGCCTACGAGGCGTCGTCCAGGTGGCGGGCGAACGCCTCGCGCGCCCGGTCGTCGAAGACCACGAAGCGGATCTCCCGCACCGAGGTGCGGGTCGTGCGGGTCGTCTCCACAGCGATCCGCGCCCCGTCGTCCAGCGGCCAGCCGTAGATCCCGGTGGAGATCGCGGGGAACGCCACCACGCGCGCGTGCAGCTCGTCCGCCACCCGCAGCGACGCGCGGTAGCAGGAGGCGAGCAGCTCCGAGCGGTCTTCGGTGGGCGACCAGCGCGGGCCCACCGTGTGGATGACGTGACCGGCCGGAAGACGGCCCGCCGTCGTGGCGACCGCCTGGCCCGTGGGCAGGCCCTTGCCGTACTTCGAGGCCCGCAGCGCGCGGCAGTCGGCCAGGATCTCCGGGCCGCCCCGGCGGTGGATCGCGCCGTCCACTCCCCCGCCGCCGAGCAGCGAGGAGTTGGCCGCGTTGACGATCGCGTCCACGTCCTGCTCGGTGATGTCGCCCTGGACCAGTACGAGTTGAGCACTCATGACGCGCGCAGCCTCCTCCACACCGCCTTCGCGGCGTTGTGGCCCGACATGCCGTGGACTCCCGGTCCCGGTGGGGACGCGGACGAGCAGATGTACACGGCGGGGTGCGGGGTCGTGTACGGGGAGAGGGAGAGCTTGGGGCGCAGCAGGAGCTGGAGGCCGCTGGCGGCGCCGGAGGCGATGTCGCCGCCCACGTAGTTGGCGTTGCGGACCGCGAGTTCGGGCGGGCCCGCCGTCGCGCGCGCGAGGACGAGGTCCCTGAATCCCGGGGCGAAGCGCTCCACTTGGCGCTCGATGGCGTCCGTGAGGTCGCCGTCCCAGCCGTTCGGCACATGCCCGTACGCCCAGAAGGTGTGCTTGCCCTCGGGGGCGCGCGTCGGGTCGGCGACGGTCGGCTGCACCGTGATGAGGAACGGGGCCTCGGGGCCGCGGCCCTCGCGGGCGGCCTCGTTCAGCGCCCGGCCGATGTCCGAGCGGTGCGGGCCGACCTGCACCGTCCCGGCCGTGCGCGCCTCCTTCGCGGTCCACGGCACCGGTCCGTCCAGCGCGTAGTCGACCTTGAAGACGCTCGCCCCGTACCGGAAGCGGTCGTAATAGCGGCCGAGCCCGGCGATCCGGGCGACCGCCGTCGGCGACGTGTCGAAGATGTAGGCGCGGGCGGGCGGCAGGTCGTCGAGCCGCTTCACCTCGAAGTCGGTGTGGACGGCGCCGCCGAGGTCCTTCAGATACCCGGCGAGCGCGTCGGAGATGGCCTGGGAGCCGCCGCGTGCGACGGGCCACCCGCGCGCGTGCGCGGCGAGCGCGAACACGAGGCCGATCGCGGACGTGGCGAAGCCGGACAGCGGCGCGATGACGTGGGCGACGAGGCCCGAGAGCAGTGCCGGGGCCTTCTCGTCGCGGAAGCGGCGCATCAGCCAGGTCGACGGCGGCAGGCCGACGAGGCCGAACCGGGCGAGGGTGACCGGGTCGCGGGGCAGCGCGCTGAGAGGGAGGGACATGAAGTCCTTCACCAGGGTGTCCCAGTGCGGGAGCAGCGGTTCGATCAGGCGCCGGTACGCGCCCGCGTCGCGCGGCCCGAAGGACGCGGCGGTCTCGGCGACGGACCGGGAGAGGACGGCCGCGCTGCCGTCGGGGAACGGGTGCGCCATCGGCAGTTCGTGCTGCACCCAGTCGAGCCCGTAGCGCTCCAGGGGCAGGTCACGGAACGCCGGGGAGTTGATGCCCAGGGGGTGCGCGGCCGAGCACGGGTCGTGTCGGAAACCGGGGAGCGTCAGCTCCTCGGTGCGCGCGCCACCGCCCACCGTCCCCTCGGCCTCGAACACGGCAACGGAGAAGCCGCGCCTGGCCAGTTCAACGGCTGCGGTCAGCCCGTTCGGCCCCGCACCCACCACGACGGCATCGAGCATCGACGGCACCTTCGGACTCCTTCGTCAGCCGATGGCCACTGCTCGCACAGGATATGCCGGGCCACCGACAACGCCGGTCCGCGGGTCAGCCCGCCAGCAGTTCCGCCACCCGCCGGGTGGTGTCCGCGTCGCGCGCCGCGGTGAACGGCAGCGCGTTTCCGCCGCGGATGGAGAACGGGGCGCCGTCCCGCGTGAGGTGGGTGCCGCCCGCCTCCTCGACGAGCAGGATGCCCGCCGCGTGGTCCCAGGCCAGCTCCCAGCTGAACGCGATGGCGTCGACGGCGCCCCGGGCGATGCCCAGGTACTCCAGGCCCGCGGAACCGCACGGGCGCGGCGCGACGCCATCCGTGCGCAGGCCGAGGAGTGCGCGCTTCTGGTCGTCGGTCGTGAAGTCGGGGTGCGAGGTCGCGACCCGCAGGTCGGCGCCGGGTGCCGGGGGTCCGGCGTGCAGCACCTCTCCGTTGAGCCGCGCGCCGCGGCCGCGGACGGCCACGGCCATCTCGTCGAGCGCGGGCGCGTACGTCCAGGAGGCGAGCACCACGCCGTCGAGCGCAAGGGCGACGAGGGTGCAGAAGCCGGGGTCGCCGTGCACGAACTGGCGGGTGCCGTCGACCGGGTCGACGATCCACACCGGGGCGCTGCCCTGGATCGCCTCGTACGAGGCCGGGTCCGCGGCGACAGCTTCCTCGCCGACGACGACGGAGCCGGGCAGGAGGCCGGCGAGCTCGCGGGTGAGGTACTCCTCGGCGCGCTTGTCGGCGACCGTCACGAGGTCGTGCGGTGCACTCTTCTCCTCGATCTCGTCGGCGTCGAGCTGCCGGAAGCGCGGGGTGATCTCGGCTGCGGCGGCGGCGCGGACGATGTCCTCGACGTCGGTGAGGAGCTTGTGGTTGATGTTCTGGGTCAGAAAGTCTTCGATGCTTTCCGTCTTCGTTTCGATCATGGCTCCATGAGAACACACCCCACTGACAACGCCCCCACGGCAGGTGAACGGGAGGTGGCCCCCGGATGATTTCCGGGGGCCACACACGGAGTGACCGCTCAGCGACCGACCGCGTATCCCTGCATGCCGCGCGGGTTCGCCGCCGCGGACAGGACGCCGGTGCGCGGGTCTCGGGCGACCGCGCACAGTCGGCCCTCGGACCAGGCGTCGCCGACGGTCACGTCGTGGCCGCGGCGGCGCAGCTCGGCGACGACCTCCGCGTCCATGCGGGACTCGACGGTGACCGAACCGGGCCGCATGCCGCGCGGGAAGAAGGAGCCGGGGAACGAGTCGTTGTGCCAGTTCGGGGCGTCGATGGCGCCCTGGAGGTCGAGCCCGCCGCGCACCGCCCCGCGCAGCGCCACCGCGAGGAAGAAGTGCACCTGCCACTGGTCCTGCTGGTCGCCGCCGGGGGTGCCGAAGGCCATCACCGGGACGCCGTCCTTCAGGGCGAGCGACGGGGTGAGCGTGGTGCGGGGGCGCTTGCCGGGCGTGAGCGAGTTCGGCAGGCCCTCCTCCAGCCACGCCATCTGGAGGCGGGTGCCGAGCGGGAAGCCCAGCTCGGGGACGACCGGGTTGGCCTGCAGCCAGCCGCCGGAGGGCGTGGCGGCGACCATGTTGCCCCAGCGGTCGACGATGTCGATGTGGCAGGTGTCACCGCGGGTGGCGCCGTTGGCGGACACCTCCTCGTCCGAGGCCGACTTCTGCACGGTGGGCTCGCCCGCGCCCGCGACCCCCATGGCGTCGAAGCCCTCCTCGCCGGAGGCGACGGCGTGGGCGTGCGCGCTCAGGCGCGGCTCGGCGCCGAGCGGGCTGCCGGGACGCAGCTCGTGGGAGGCCTTGTCCGGGTCGACGAGGGCGCGGCGCTCGGCGTTGTACGCGTCCGAAAGCAGCGCGTCCACCGGGACGTCCGCCGCGTCGCCGTACCAGGCCTCGCGGTCCGCCATCGCGAGCTTGCAGCCCTCGATCAGCAGGTGGACGTAGTCGGCGGACCCGTAGGCGGGCAGCTCGGGCGGGAGCAGGGCGAGCTGCTGGAGGAAGGCGGGGCCCTGGCTCCAGCCGCCGGCCTTGCACAGCGTCCAGCCGTTCCAGTCGTACGTCGCCGGGGCCTCGTAGGACGCCGACCAGCCGGCGAGGTCCTCGGCGGTCAGCGTGCCGACGTGGCGCTCGCCGCTGGTGTCCTTCGTGGGCCGCTGCGACTGGCGCACGAGCGCCTCGGCGATGAAGCCCTCGCGCCACACCTTCCGGGCGGCCTCGATCTGAGCGACACGGTCGGCGCCTCCGGCCTCCTCGGACTCGGCTATGAGGCGCTTCCAGGTGGTGGCGAGCTGCCGGTTGCGCAGCAGCTCACCGGGCTTGGGCGCCTTGCCGTCGACGAGGTAGACCTCGGCGGACGAGGGCCACTCGGTCTCGAAGAGCTCGCGGACGGTCTCGACGGTCTCGCCGACGCGCTCCACGGGCGCGTGCCCGTCCTCGGCGTACCCGATGGCGTACTTGAGGACCTCGGCGAGGGTCTTGGTGCCGTGGTCCTTCAGGAGCAGCATCCAGGCGTCGAACGCGCCGGGCACGGCGGCCGCGAGCGGTCCTGTGCCGGGGACGAGGTCGAGGCCGAGGGACTTGTAGTGCGCGACGGTGGCGCCCGCCGGGGCCCCGCCCTGCCCGCACAGCACGCGCACCTCTCCCCCGGTCGGCGCCAGGATGATCGGCACCTCGCCGGCGGGCCCGTTCAGGTGCGGCTCGACGACGTGCAGCACGAAGCCCGCGGCGACGGCGGCGTCGTAGGCGTTGCCGCCGTCCTCCAGGACGGCCATCGCGGACTGGGAGGCGAGGTAGTGCGTGGAGGACACCATGCCGAAGGTGCCCTGGAGGGTCGGGCGGGTGGTGAACAAGGAGGCTCCTAGCTGGTGGCGGTGCGGGTGTTGGGGATCGTACGAGACGCTGCCGACAGCGCCTCCGGTGGCGCGGAGGCGGCGTCCGGGGCCGTGCCGTCCTCGGCGACGAGGTGGCAGGAGACCTCCCGGCCGCCCTCCAGCGTCCGCAGGGCGGGGACTTCGGTGCGGCAGCGGTCGACGGCGAGCGGGCAGCGGGTGTGGAAGCGGCAGCCGGCGGGCGGGGCGAGCGGGCTGGGCAGTTCGCCGCTGAGGACGATGCGTTCGCGGCTGCGCTGCGTGGCCGGGTCCGGGACGGGTGCGGCCGAGAGCAGCGCCTGCGTGTAGGGGTGCTTGGGGTCGGCGAACAGCTCGCGCGTGGGCGCCTGTTCGACGATCTGGCCGAGGTACATGACGGCGATCCGGTCGGCGAGGTACTCGACGGCCGCGAGGTCGTGCGTGATGAACAGGCAGCCGAAGCCGCGGTCGCGTTGCAGGTCGGCCAGCAGGTTGAGGACGGAGGCCTGCACGGAGACGTCGAGCGCGGAGGTCGGCTCGTCGGCGATCAGCAGGTCCGGTTCGACGGACAGGGCGCGCGCGATGGAGATGCGCTGGCGCTGGCCGCCGGAGAGTTCGTGCGGGTGCCGGTCGGCGTGCTCGGGGCGCAGCCCCACCTGGTCGAGGAGTTCGGCCACCCGCGCGCGTGCCGCCTCGCCCTTCGCGATGCCGTGCAGCTTGAGCGGTTCGGCGATGATCTGGCCGACCGTCATCCGCGGGTCGAGCGAGGACGACGGGTCCTGGAACACCAGGTGGAAGTCCTTGCGCAGGGGCCGCAGGGCGCGCCGCGACATGCTGGTCACGTCGGTGCCCTTGATGCGCACGGTGCCGCCGGTGGGGTCGTCGAGGCGGACGGCGCAGCGGCCGACGGTCGACTTGCCGCTGCCGGACTCGCCGACCAGGCCGACGACCTCGCCGCGACCGACGGCCAGGGTGACGCCGTCGGCGGCGCGCACGGTGCCGCCGGAACCCGCGAAGTGCCGTTCCAGGTCGATCAGTTCAAGCACGGGCTCGGGGCTCATGACGCGGTCTCCTGGAGGGTGTGCGGGTGCCAGCAGGCGGCGCGGTGCGGGGCGTCGGCCCCGGCGTCCGCGGCGACGGCCTTGAGGCCGGGACGGCTCGACGTACAGGTGTCGTCGGCGCGGGCGCAGCGCGGCGCGAAGGTGCAGGCGTCGGGCTGGGAGTCGAGGCTCGGCACGAGGCCGGGGATCTCGGGGAGCCGCCGCTTGGCTGTGCCTTGCGAGCCGCCGGGGCGCAGCACGGCGGAGAGCAGTCCGCGCGTGTACGGGTGCTTGGGGTCGTCGAACAGCTCGTCCACCGGTGCCTGTTCGACCGGGCGGCCCGCGTACATGACGAGCACGCGGTCGGCGGTGTCGGCCACCACGCCGAGGTCGTGCGTGATGAGGACGATGGCGGTGCCGAGCCGCTCGCGCAGCGATTGCAGCACCTCCAGGATGCCCGCCTGCACGGTGACGTCGAGCGCGGTCGTCGGCTCGTCGGCGATGAGCACGGCCGGGTCGCAGGCGACGGCGATGGCGATCATGACGCGCTGGCGCATGCCGCCGGACAGCTGGTGCGGGTACTCGTCGACGCGCTCGGCCGGGGCGGGGATGCCGACGAGGTCGAGGAGTTCGACGGCACGCGCGCGTGCCTGCTTCTTGTTCAGCCCCTGGTGGCGGCGGAGCACCTCGCCGATCTGGCGGCCGATGGTGAGCACCGGGTTCAGGGACGTCATCGGCTCCTGGAAGATCATCGCGATGTCGTTGCCGCGGATCTTCCCGTACGCCTTGTCGTCCGCGCCCGCGAGCTCCTTGTCGCCGATCCGGACGGAGCCGGTGATGTGCGCGCTGGGCGGCAGCAGCCCCATGACGGCCATGGAGGTGACGGACTTGCCGCAGCCCGACTCCCCCACCACGGCGAGCACTTCACCGGCGCGCAGGTCGAAGGAGACCTGGTCGACGGCGTGCACGGTGCGGGTGTCGGAGCGGAACGAGACGGACAAGTCACGGACGCTGAGAACAGGATCGGGGCTCATCGGGTCGCTCCACGGGGGTCGAGGACGTCGCGCAGGCCGTCGCCGAGCAGGTTGAACGCCAGCGTCGCGGCGACGACCGCGAGGCCGGGGAACACCGCCATCCAGGGCGCCTGCGCGAGGAAGGACTGGGCGGAGGACAGCATCACGCCGAGGGACGGCTCGGGCGGCTGCACGCCGAGGCCGAGGAAGCTGAGCAGGGCCTCGCCGATGATGGCGGTGGGGATGCCGACGGTGGCCTGCACGATCAGCGCCGAGGTGGCGTTGGGCAGGATGTGCCGGAACAGGACGGTGCCGTCGCCGCCGCCGTTGGCGACCGCAGCGGCCACGTAGTCGACGTGCTTGAGGCGGAGCGTCTCGGCGCGGGAGATGCGGATGACGGCCGGGATCTGCGAGATGCCGATCGCGATGGTCGCGTTGCCGAGCGAGGGGCCGAGGACGGCGGCGAGGCCGACGGCGAGCACCAGGAACGGGAAGGCGAGCATCGTGTCGGTGACGCGGGAGACGACGCTGTCGGCGACCTTGCCGTAGTACCCGGCGAGCAGCCCGAGCGGGACGCCGACGACGAACGCGAGGACGACCGCGAGGACGCCGACCTGCATCGAGGCGCGGGCCCCGAACACGACGCGGGACAGCTGGTCGCGCCCGAGGTCGTCGGTGCCCAGCCAGTGCGCCCAGCTCGGCGCGGCGAGGACGTCGTCGAAGTTGGCGCGCGCCGGGTCGTAGGGCGCGACGAGCGGCGCGAACAGCGCGGCGAGCACGAAGATCGCGGCGATGACGGCGCCGGTCATGGCGAGCTTGTTCTTGCGCAGGGCGCGCAGCTTGGCGTTCCCGGCGGCCCGGGCGCGTATTCCTGTGAGAGCCAGCGTGGTCACCGGGCACCTCCGAGCCGGATGCGCGGGTCGATGACCGAGTACGCCACGTCGACCAGCAGGTTGATGAAGATGTACGCGAACGACGTGCACAGCACCACGCCTTGCAGCGTCGCGTAGTCGCGGGTGAAGACGGCGTCGATGGTGAGCTTGCCGAAGCCGGGGAGCACGAAGATCTGCTCGGTGACGACGGCGCCGGAGATCAGGTGGCCGAGCTGGAGGCCGAGCACGGTGACGACGGTGACGAGCGAGTTGCGCAGCGCGTGTCCGCCGACCACCTCGCGGCGCGAGAGGCCCTTGGCGCGGGCGGTGCGCACGTAGTCCGCGGACAGCGAGTCGAGCATCGCGGCGCGGGTCTGCCGCATGACGACGGCGGCGAGCCCGGAGCCGAGGACGATCGCGGGCAGCACCATGCGGCGCAGGTTGTCGATCGGGTCGGTGCCGAACGGGACGAAGCCGGAGGCCGCGAAGACCGGTACGGCGATCGCGAAGGCGAGGACCAGGACGATGCCGAGCCAGAACGTCGGCACCGAAAGACCCAGCAGGGCCAGGGCGTTGGCGATCCACTCGGCGGTCTTGCCGCGGCGCACGGCGGCGACGACACCGGCTCCGACCCCAAGGACGATGGCCAACAGGAGGGACAGCGCCGCGAGTTCGAGGGTGACGGGCAGCGCCTGCGCGATGGCGTCGGAGACCGGGAGACCGGTACGCGAGGAGTTGCCGAGGTCGCCCTGGAGGGCGTGCCCGATGAACCGGCCGTACTGGATCACGATGTTGTCGTCGAGCCCGTACGCGGCGCGGATCGCGGCCAGCGCCTTCGGGCTGCGCTCCTCACCGGCGAGGGCGAGCGCGGGGTCGCCGGGCAGCGCGCGGATGCCGGCGAACACGACGATCGACACGAGGAACATCGTGATGACGGACTGCCGGATCCGGGTGAGGACGTACTTGGCCATCGGGTGCCCGGCGAGCAGCCCCGACTTCTTCAATGTGGGCTTCTTGACAGCCACTTGAGCGGTCGTCACTTGACGTACCCCGCATCCTTGACTCGGACGAGGCCGTCGCCGTAGACGCGCAGGCCCGCGACGTCCTGCCCGGTGACGACGTAGTTCTTCTGGCGGTAGAGGTAGATCAGGGCGTGCTCGTCGTTCACCTTGCGGATCAGCTCGGCGTAGATCTTGTCGCGCGTCGCGGAGTCGGACTCGGTGCGGCCGCGCTTGATCAGCTCGTCGATCTCGGGGTCGCCGAGGCCGTAGGCGTTCATCGCGCCCTTGGTCTGCAGGAAGCTGGCGATGTTGCCGTCGGGGTCGAGCCGTCCGGACCAGCCGCTCTGGAAGGCCTCGTAGTGGCCGTCGTCGGTCTCCTCGAGCATGGTGGCGTACTCGGTGGGGCG
Source organism: Streptomyces sp. NPDC059897 (assembly GCF_042730865.1). Taxonomy (NCBI): domain Bacteria; kingdom Bacillati; phylum Actinomycetota; class Actinomycetes; order Kitasatosporales; family Streptomycetaceae; genus Streptomyces; species Streptomyces sp. NPDC059897. The sequence continues at coordinate 38,333 of NZ_JBHWKQ010000033.1, forward strand.
CAGCTTCAGGTCGAATCCGGCGTCCTTGACCATCGCCTGGATGACCTGGCCGATGCGGCTCCACTCCGGCGTCGTGTTGATCTTCAGTTCCACGGGCACGGAGCCCTTGACGCCCGCCGCCTTCAGCAGCCGCTTGGCCTTGGGGACGTCGCGCTTCGGGCACTCGGAGGCCTTGACGCCGGGCGCGATCGCGGACGCCGGGGACATCGGGCCGCAGGCGGGCTCGTACATGCCCTGGAAGGCGACCTTGTTGATGAGGTCGCGGTCGATGGCCAGCTCGAAGGCCTCGCGGACGCGGACGTCCTTGGCCATCGGGGTGTCGACCTCGCCGGGGGCCTGGCCGAGGCCCTTGACGTTGCCGACGTTGATGCCGATGCCCTGGTAGCCAAGCGAGGGCGAGTTGAAGAGCCGCAGCTTGTTGTCGGTGAGCGCGCTCTTCACGTCGACCGGGACCATCTGGTCGCCGACCTGGACGTCGCCGGAGCGCAGGTTGGCGAGGCGGACGCTGCCGTCGGGGATCGGCTTGTAGATCACCCTGTCCAGGCGGACGTCCTTGGCGTCGTAGTAGTTCGGGTCCTTGGCGACGACGATGCGGTCGCCGCCGACACGCTCCACGAACCGGAACGGCCCGACGCAGGACGGGTGGTTGGTGAAGTTCTTGCCGTACTTCTTGAGCGCGGTCGGCGACATGACCATGCCGGAGCGGTCGGCGAGCACGGCGGTCAGCGGCACGTACGGCTGCTTCAGGGTGAGCTTCACGCTGTACGGGCCCGTGGCCTTCGCCGACTTCAGCGGGGTCAGCTCGGTGGCGCGGGCGGAGCCCGACAGGTCGCGGTGGCGCAGCAGGGAGGTGACGACGGCGTCGGCGTCCAGCTTCGTGCCGTCGCTGAACCTGGCGTCCTCGCGCACGTCGAAGGTGACGGTGCGGCCGTCCTTCGACACCTCGGGCTGCCGGGTCGCGAGCTGCGGCACGACCTTGCCCTGCTCGTTGACGTCGTAGAGCTTTTCGCACATGCCCGCGAAGACGGTGCGGCCCACGAGGGTCTGGGCGAGGGTCGGGTCGAGCTTGTCGGGGTCGGCGTTGAGGGCCACGGTCAGCGTTCCGCCGTCACGGACGGGACGGTCGTCGGTCATCCGCTCCCCGCCCACCTCCGTGGCCGAGGACTGCAGGGAGCCGCAGCCCGCCAAAGTGGACATCGCCAGGACAACTGCCGTGCTGGCAACCGCTGTTCGGCGCACGAGGGCGTACCTCCGCCAGGGATGAGGGGTGGGCGATCGGTGAGCGATCAAGGAATACGGCAGAACGTATTTCGCATACAGTCCGCACACAAGAGGGTTGTCCGGGATCCGGACAACCCTTGGTGAAGATTGGATAACCCCGAGCGGCAAAAGGGGCTCCACGCCCACAAATTGCCCCGCCCACCGACCCGCCGCTCAGGCCGGCGGAGCGAACGCCTCCCCTTCCACTTCCCGCAGCCGCCGGAACCGCCCCCTCAGCTCCGCCCTGCGCGCCCGGTCCATGGCGAGATTCACCAGCTCGCCCGGATCCTCCTGGTGGTCGTACAGCTCGTGGTCGTTGTCGTCGAAGTCGGCGTCCGGGCCGTAGAGCATCGTCGAGGGCTCCGGCTTCTCGCCCAGGTCCGCGGGGAGCCCGCCGCCGACGCCGAAGTAGCGGGCGTACTTGAACCGGCCGTCGAACATGCCGCGCACCGCGTACCGCGTCTGCTGGATCCGGCGGGTGTGCGTGGCCTCGTGCGCGAACAGCACGTAGTCGCGCACCGACGCGCGCGGGTCCCGGAGCACGGGCGTGAGGTCCACGCCGCGGAACGAGTCGGGCGCGGGCGCCCCCGCGAGCGCGCAGATCGTCGAGGCGAGGTCGACATGCGAGGCGAGGGAGCCGCTGACCGTGCCGGGCCGGGTCACGCCCGGGGCCTTCACGTAGCAGGGCACCCGCATGATCTCGTCGTAGACGAAGGGCCCCTTGGAGCGCAGGCCGTGGCCGCCGCACATGTCGCCGTGGTCGGACGTGAAGATCACGACCGTGTCGTCCCAGCCACCGGACTCCTCCAGGGCACCGAGGACCTTTCCGAGGGACTCGTCGGCGAGGCGGTGCAGCTGGGCGTAGTAGTCGAGCTGGCGCAGCCACGCGCCCTTGTCGGCGGGGTCGATGCGGCCGTACAGGCTGTGCTGCTGGTCGTGGCGCCACTGCCGCTGGGTGTCCGGCTTGGTGTGCAGGTCGTCGTCGAAGTTCGCGGGCAGCTCGCTGAACACCTCGTCATAGGGCCGCTCGTACGGCGGGATCGCCTGCCCGCCGCCCCAGTCGCCGTCAAGGAACTGGCGGATGAACTCCATCGTGCGGGGGTGCGCGCGCTGATATTCGGGCTGGTCGATCGGGTACCACATCACGTCGTGCGGATTGACGAGCGCGACGGTCAGGAACCAGGGATCGGGGGCGTCGGCGTTGCGGCGCAGCCAGTGCGCGGCGTTCTCCGCGATGACCGGGTCGAAGTGCACACCGGTGCCCGCGAGGCCCATGAAGTGGTGGTCGTTGCCGTCCCAGTCGCCGTAGCCGTACGCCTCCATGTCGGGCCGCGCCGAGCGGGACAGGTGCCACTTCCCGATGTACGAGGACCGGTACCCGGCCCCCCGCAGCGCGCCGCCGATGGTGGTGACGGCGGGGTCGAGCTCCGGCTGCCAGGGGAAGATGACGTTCTCGGCGACCTGGTGCTGGGTGACGTACTGGCCCGTCATCATCGTGGCCCGCGAGGGCGAGCAGGGCGAGGAGTGCGTCCAGTAGTTGGTGAACTCCATGCCTTCGGCCAGCAGCCGCTCGCGCCACGGGAGTTCGACCGTGGCCGGCAGCCAGTCGCGCTGGCGCTCCTGGTCGGAGACGACGAGGAGGATGTTGGGCCGATGAGGGTGAGGCATGTCAACCTTCCTTGTTCGCAGGGGAGTTGGCCTCGCGCGTGGCGGCGCCCACGCCGCCGGTAGCCGGGGTCCGGCCGTGCCGCATGAGGACGGCGACGAGCAGGGCCGTGGCGGCGAAGCCCGCCGCCACCAGGAACGCGGCGACATAGCCGGACTCGGCGTAGAGGATCTCGTCGCCCGCCGCCGGTCCTTCGAGGACGTGCCGGGCGAGGACGGCGCCGAGCACCGTGACGCCCGTGGCGTTGCCGAGGTTGTTGGCGACGCCCATCATTCCGGCGCCGACTCCGGTGTGTGTCGCGGGCACGGCCTCGACGACGAGGTTCGACACGGACACGAAGAAGAAGCCGAAGCCGACGCCCGCGAACACGGCCGCGAGCAGGATGTGCCACACCTGCGTGTGCAGCACCGCAAGGAGCGCCGCGCCCGTGGCGAGGCAGCCGAGCGCGACGACGAGGCCGGTGCGCGGCCCGTGCCGCCGCGCGAGCAGCCCGCCGAGCGGACCGCCCGCCGCGCTCAACAACCCTTGCGGGACAAGGAAGACGGCGACCCCGAGCGGCGCCATGCCGAGCCCGAACCCGGTGTCCTTCGGTGTCTGCACGAGCTGCGGCAGCGCGAGCGCCTGCCCGCCGATCGCCACGGCCCCGCCGAACGCGGCGAGCAGCGTCCAGCGCAGCGCGGGCCCCGCGAGCAGCCGCAGGTCGATCAGCGGATGCGCGGCGCGCAGCTCGCACACCACGAACAGGGCGAGCAGCACGCACGCCCCGACGGCCACCGCGATCAGCCGGCCCGAGCCCCACCCCCACCGGCCGCCCTGCCCCACCGCGAGCAGCACCCCCGCCGCGCCGCACCCGAAGAGCAGTCCCCCGGCGACGTCCACGCGCCGCCGAAGGCGCACCCCGGACTCCGGGAAGGTGGCGACGACGAGCGGCGTGAGCACCACCGCGTACAGCAGGCAGAACCAGAAGATCGCCCGGAAGCCGAAGGCCTGCGTGAGCGCCCCGCCGACGACCGGGCCCACGATGACGCTGAACCCGATGCCGGTCGTGATCGCCCCCATCGCGACCGGCACGATGCGCGCCGGGAACACATCACGGATCAGCCCGTACGCGGCCGGGGCGATCACCATGGCGACGCCCTGCACGGCACGCCCCGCGAGGAACACGGGGAAGTTCGGCGCGAGGGCGCACACCAGCGAGCCGACCGCGAAGGCGCCCGCCGCGTACACGATCACCCGCTTCTTGCCGTGCCCGTCCGCGACCTTGCCGAGCAGCGGCTGCGCCACCACCCCGACGAGGCTGACGACGGTCAGTGTCCAGCCGATCGACGGGGTGCGGAACTCGGCCGCCATCTGCTGCAACGCCGGGTAGACCAGGGAGAGTTCGAGCGCGACGACCTCGGTGAGCAGGATCAGCGGGACCAGCCGCAGGACGTACGCGGCGGTGCTGCGGCCTTCGATGCGCGACGTGTCGGTCACGGAGACGTCTTAACGCGCTTGCGTTAAACAAGCAAGACACGCGACACTCCTCGCCATGCCTCCCGCGAACACGAACACGACGGCCACCGCGAACGGAACACGACGCCGCCTCATCGACGTGGCGGAGCGCCTCTTCGCCGAACAGGGCATCCATGCCACGTCACTTCGGGAGATCGCCGCGGCGGCGGACCAGCGCAACACGTCCGCGGTCGCCTACCACTTCGGCACGAAGCGGGGCCTGATCGACGCGATCTACGAGGACCGGCTCACGGTCACCACCGCGCGCCAGTTGGAGCTCCTGGAGGCGATCGACGCGCAGGGCCGGGGCAGGGAACTGCGGGCGCTCACCGGGGTGTTGGTGCGTCCGATGGTCGAGCGCCTGGAGGACCCGGAGCGGCCCAGCTGGTTCCTGCGGTTCGTCGTCAACGCCATGTACGTCGAGGGCATCGCGCCGGACGACCTCAGGGCCCACCCGTGGACGCGCGGACTGCTGCGGCTGCACTCCCGGATCACGCGCTGCATGCCCGAACTCCCGGACCGCATACGGGAGAACCGCTGGGACTTCTTCATCGGCCTGCTGCTGCACACCCTCGCCCAGCGGGAGCGGGCACTGCAGGCCGGGGCCGACCCCGGCGAACCGCGACTGCTCGCGGCCGACCTCGTCGACGCGGGGGTGGCGGTGCTCACCGCCGAGGTGTCGGAGAAACCCTGGTGATCAGCTGTCCACCCAGCCGTGCTTGCGCCCGCTCTGCACCAACTCCCGGCGGATGGCCAGGATCTGCTCCCCCGTCAGGGACGGGGCCGAGCGCAGCAGCAGCTCCGTGACCTCGTTGGTGAACTCGTCGACGCGCAGCACGTCGCAGAGCACGTCGTCGCCGTCGGCCGCGTGCCGCCCCGGCGCGGGAGCCGAGGCGCCCTCGGCGAGCTGGACCGACGAGGCCTTGGGCCCGCGGTCGCCGTCCTCGATGTCGAAGGAGACCTTGAGGCCCGTGCGGATGTACGACTCGGGAATCAGGAGGTCGTTCACATGCAGGAAGACGTCCTCGCCGCCGTCGTCCGGCGCGATGAACCCATAACCACGCGCTCCGTCGAAGCGCACCACACGACCAGCGACCACGCCGACCCCCAACCACCTCGGCGGACCCGGTGCCCGCAGCCTCCAACAACGTTTGCGGATCCTACCGGTCCGCCCCCGCGAACCCGCGGACCCGCCGCGGCGACGCCCCAGCGTGATGTCGCGGTGACGGAAGTGGCGGTTTCCGCACACAGGAACTCATGTGAGACTGGCGTCCCCCGCCCACCCTGACGTAAGGGACGTACGCGGTGCGTTCTCTCCCGCTCCCGGTCACCCTGACCGCACGCCTGCTGCCCGTCGCCGTGCTCGCCTGCGCGGGCTGGGCCTACTCCGGCCCGATGGCGGAGCAGTCCGCGAGCAAGGACCGCTCCGAGTCGGCGCCGCAGTCGTCCTCGGCGCCCGACGAGCCCGGCGAGTCCGTGGCCTCGAAGACCTATCAGAAGCCGCCGGCCCCCTGTGAGGCGCTGCCCGCCTCGACCATCAAGTCGCTCGTGCCCGACGCCAAGACGGCCGGCAAGGAGCTGTCGGCCACCGACGAGTCGGTCCGCCGCGGCTGCTCGTGGAGCGCCCTGAAGGGGTACGACTACCGCTGGCTCGACGTCTCCTTCGAGGTGAAGGACTCCGACGACCTGGCGAAGAAGGCATACGCGGCCGGGAACGGCGAGAAGCGGACCAGCCCGCTCAAGGGCCTCGGGGACGAGGCGCGCGTGACGAGCTCGCTCACGACGAAGAACAAGCAGGACACGCGCGAGTCCGTCGTGACGGTCCGCACGGGGAACATGCTGCTGACCGTCACCTACAACGGCAGCGACTTCGAGTCGAAGGACGCGCCGTCGAACGACACCGTGATCAGAGGCGCCCGCGAGGCCGCCGGGGACGCGGAGGCCTCGCTCGGCACCGGGAAGGGCTCCTGACTCAGCCCCGGCTCGGCGGCCAGTTCTTGAACGTCTTGGGGCGCGGCGGCGCGTACGTGCGCACCTTCGACGTGCTCAGGCCCATCCGCACCAGCGACTCGGCCACGGTCACGGCCGCGGCGACGCCGTCGACGACGGGCACGCCCGTGCGCGCCTTGACCTCGTCGACGAGGCCCGCCATGCCGCCGCAGCCCAGGCAGATCACCTCGGCCCGGTCCTCCTCGACGGCCCGCGCGGACTGCTCGACGATGGCCTTCACGGCGGCGTCCGGATCGCGTTCGAGATCGAGCACGGCGAGGCCACTGGCCCGTACGGAGGCGAGCCGGTCGGTGAGCCCGGCCAGCTTGAGGCGGTCCTCGATGAGCGGCACGGCCCGGTCGAGCGTGGTCACCACCGAGTACTTGTGGCCGAGGTACATGGCCGTGCTCGCGGCGGCCTCGGTGATGTCGACGACCGGTACGTCGAGGAGCTCCTGGAGCCCCTCGCGGCCGTGCTCGCCGTAGCCCGCCTGGATGACGGCGTCGAAGGGCTCCGGGTAGGCGCGGACCGTCTCCATGACGGCGATCGCGGCCAGGTAGCTCTCGTAGTTGCCCTCGCAGGAGTCGGGGCCGAACGCCGGGGTGAGCGGCACGATCTCGGTGCCCGGCGAGGCCACGGCCCTGGCCTGCGCACCGATGCTCTCGGTCATGTCCTCGGTGGTGTTGACGTTGCAGACGAGAATGCGCATGGCGGGCTACAGCTTTCTTCTTGTTGTGCTTCGTGGTGGTGCGGGAGCGGGGGTCAGGCGGCCGGGACCGCGATCTCCTCGCCGTCCTTGTCGTTCGCGATACGGCTGCGGTCCGCGAGGACAACGTAGAGCAGCGCGGCGAGGCCGGCGCCGATGAACCAGGAGAAGCCGGAGAGCGACTTGAACGCGGGCACGAGGGCGATCACGACCGCGACGGCGGCGGACGGGGCGAACGCGGCGACGGCCCGCAGGTGGAACCCGGAGCGGTAGTGGTAGTCGCCGTCGGCGGCGTCGGTGTAGAGGTCGGGGACGTTGACCCGGGTCTTGCGGACGATCCAGTAGTCGGCCATGACGACGCCGAAGGCCGGGCCGAGCAGGGCGCCGAGCCCGCCGAGGAAGTAGTTCACGACGGTCGGGCTGTTGTAGAGGTTCCACGGCAGGATGACGAGGCCGATGACGGCGCTGACGATGCCGGCCTTGCGGAAGTCCAGCTTGCGCGGGAACAGGTTGACCAGGGCGTAGACGGGCGCGACGAAGTTGGCGAGCAGGTTCACGGCGATGGTCAGGACGATGAAGGCCAGGGAGGCGAGGACCATCAGCGGGGTGCTCGGGATGGTCGCCACGATGTCCTCGGGACCGGCGATGACCTTCCCGTTGATCGCGAACTGGCCGCCGGAGAGCACGACGACGATGCCGGCGAAGAACAGCATGTTGAGCGGGATGCCGACGAGGTTGCCCGCGACGATGGCGCGGCGGCTCTTCGCGGAGCGGGTGAAGTCGCAGAAGTTCAGGACGAAGGTGCCGTAGATGACGACCCACAGCGCGGCGGACTCGAAGATCTGCCGCCAGGCGTCGAGCCCGGTGGGCGCGGAGCCGGTGGAGACCGCGATGGACATGTCGGCCTTGACGAAGATCCAGGCGGCGAGCGCGCACATCGTGATGAGGATGGTGGGCGCGGCGAACGCCATGTACTTGCGGATCAGCTCCATGCCGTAGCTGACGATCACGACCTGGACGACCCAGAGGACCAGGAAGGTGATCCAGCCGAGGGTGGACAGGCCCAGGATCGAGTTGTGGTCGAGCGCGGCGGCGCCGGGCGCCAGCTTCTTGATCACGGCGCCGAGCACGACGGCGGCGAGATAGGTCTGGATGCCGAACCAGGCGATGGCGACGGCCCCGCGCACCGCGGCGGGGACCTGCGCCCCGCGGATACCGAAGGCGATCCGGCTCATCACGGGGAACGGGACGCCGGTCTTCTGGCCCATGTAGCCGGAGAGCGTGAGCAGCCCGAAGAGCAGCAGCGAGGCGACGGCGAAGGCGATCAGGATCTGCCAGACGCTGAGCCCGAGCGCGAACAGGCCCACGGCGAACGCGTAGTTGCCGAGGCTGTGCACGTCGTTGCCCCACAGCGTGAAGACGTTGTACGCGCCCCAGCGGCGGCCCTCCTTCTTGGTGGGGGCCAGATCGGGACTGTAGAGACCCGGACTGGTGCGGGCGGGCCCGTCGACACCGGCGGTGGGGGTCTGTTCGTGCACGGCAGTCATGACGCGCTCCTGGGGGATGTCCACAATTTCCGCGATGAGGAATCTGGTTTCCTCTTGGCGGGAAGACGCTACGGGCCGGTTTTGCGGTAATCAAGAGGTGTACGCGAAGAAAACACCGATTCCTCACGGGCCAACTCGCCGCCCGATTCGGGCATTTGCGGGCCGAGCGCGCAGAGCACGCACAGCGCCCGCATCTCCAGTTTGGTATACCAAAGCCGATGGGAGGGGGATCCGTCAATGGGAGACGGGTCACAGAAAGCACATCGGGGGAAGAGTGCGCGATTCATTGACGCGCAACGCCTTCGACCCTACGTTCCCGTCCGGACACACGACCACCGTCCGAAATACCGGACACGTGTGCCTCGTCCGACGCGAAGGAGCCCCCATGCCGCGCGCTTCACGAAGAACCGCGTTACTCGCCATCCCCGCCGCCGCCCTGCTGGCGCTGATCCCCTCGACGGCCTCGGCCTACCCGAACCCGGGCACGGTCACCGGCGCCACCGTCGTCCACGACCCCACGATGATCCGCACCTCGGCGGGCAAGTACCTGCTCTACGCGACGGGCGGCGGCCTCGCCGAACGCTCGTCGACCGACCGGACCGCCTTCACCGCGGGCCGCGACGCCTTCACCACCAAGCCCTCCTGGTGGTCCTCGTACGCGACGGAGGCCTGGGCCCCCGACATCTCGTACCACGGCGGCAAGTACCTGATGTACTACGCCGTTTCGACCTTCGGCTCCAACAAATCCGCGATCGGCCTGGCCGGCTCCACGACCGGCGAGCCGGGCTCGTGGACGGACTACGGCACCGTCTACACCTCCACCACGTCCAGCGACTACAACGCCATCGACCCGAACCTGTTCGTCGACGGCGACGGCAAGTGGTGGCTGTCGTTCGGGAGTTGGTGGTCCGGCATCAAGATGATCCAGATCAATCCGTCGACCGGCAAGCAGATCGCCACGAACACCAAGCGCTACTCACTGGCCGCGCGCCCCACCGGCACCAAGGCCGTCGAGGCGCCCTACGTCGTCAAGCGCGGCAGCCACTACTACCTGTTCGCCTCGTACGACACCTGCTGCGCCGGCACCTCCTCCACGTACAAGGTCAAGGTCGGCCGAGCCACGAGCGTCACCGGGCCGTACTACGACAAGAACGGCGTCGCCATGACGAACAACGGCGGCACGCCCGTCCTGGAGTCGCACGGCCGGTACATCGGTCCCGGCGGCCAGTCGATCATGAACGACGTGGACGGGGACCTGATCGTCTACCACTACTACGACGGCCAGGACAACGGCACCCCGAAGCTCGGCGTCAACCTGCTCGACTGGAGCTCGGGGTGGCCCGTCGCCTACTGAGACCTCCGCTCCCCCAGCATGAGCACCGTGTAGAGCACGAGTGACGCCGCGAGCCCCACCGCCCAGCCGTAGTCCGCCAGCGGCTTGAGGAAGGGGATCAGGCCGTCCACGGGGAACGGGCCCGCCTTCTCGCCCTTCGCGTTCAGCGTCGAGTACGAGCCGCCCACGGCGAGCACCCCGCCGACCGCGAAGGCGAGAACGGCGCGCCAGTTCCAGCCGCCGCGATACCAGTAACGCCCCTCCCGCACATACAGGTCGGCGAGGTGCAGCACCGTGCGCCGCACGATCCAGTAGTCGGCGATCAGGATGCCCGCGACCGTGCCGAGCAGCCCGCCGACCACGCCGAGCCACGTGAAGATGTACAGCTCGGGCGTCGAGGTGAGCTTCCACGGCATGACGAGGACGCCCACCACGCCCGTGATGATCGCGCCGGTGCGGAAGCTGATCAGCTTCGGGGCCAGGTTCGCCAGGTCGTACGCGGGCGAGACCACGTTGGCCGCCACATTGACCGAGATCGTCGCCACGAACACCGTGACCAGCGCGAAGAGCAGCCCGAACACGTTGTCCGTCTTGCCCGCGAGCGCCACCGGGTCCCAGATCGGCGCCCCGTACACCTTCTCCGAACCGGCCGTCACCAGGACCGACATCAGCGCGAAGAGTGTCATGGTCGTCGGCAGCCCCATGGTCTGCCCCCAGACCTGCGCCCGCTGGCCCTTCCCGAAGCGGGTGAAGTCCGGGATGTTCAGCGACAGCGTGGACCAGAAGCCGATCATGCCCATCAGGCCGGGGAAGAAGACCTTCCAGAAGTCGGGGCCCCAGCCGACCTTCGACGGCTCGTGCAGCAGCGGGCCGAAGCCGCCCGCCTTGTTCGCGATCCAGATCAGCAGCACCGCCGCGCCGACGAGCACGAACGGCGCCGCCCAGTTCTCGAAGCGGCGCAGCGTCTCCATCCCCCGGTAGATGATGGCGAGTTCGATCACCCAGAAGACGAAGAAGCAGAGCCAGAGGGTCCACGGGTAGCCGCCGACCTCGGCCGCGCCCGTCCACCCTCCGAAGATCTTCCCGAGCAGCACGAAGATGCCCTGGCCGCCGATCCACGTCTGGATGCCGAACCAGCAGCAGGCCACCGCGGCCCGCACCATCGCGGGCAGATTGGCGCCGCGGATCCCGAAGCCGGCCCGCGCGAGGACCGGGAAGGGGATGCCGTACTTGGGGCCCGCGTGCCCGGTCAGCAGCATCGGGAGCAGGACGATGACGTTCGCCAGGGCGATGGTGAGGACGGCCTGCTTCCAGTCCATGCCCAGGGCGACGAGACCGGACGCGAGCGTCCACGACGGGATGCAGTGCGCCATCCCGATCCACAGGGCCACGAAGTTGTACGTGGTCCAGCGGCGGTCGGCGAGCGGAACGGGGCGCAGGTCCTCATTGGCGTAGCGGCTGCCGGCCGGATAGGCGTCGGCGGCGAGCTCCACCGCATGCTGGGGTGCTCTCGGGGCGGTGTCGGTCATGGGGCAGTCCGTTCTGCTCAGGGAGACGGAATCAGCGCACCGTTCCTGTCAGGCGTGCAGCGCGGGGATCACGTCCCTGCCGTACGCCTCGATCACCGCTTCCTTCGCGTCGTGCATCGCGTACACGGCGAACTGGTCGACGCCCAACTCCTTCAGCCTGCCCAGCCTTTCGAGGTGCGCGGCGGGCGGGCCGAGCAGACAGAAGCGGTCCACGATCTCGTCGGGCACGAACGCCGTGTCCGGGTTCCCGGAGCGGCCGTGGTGCGCGTAGTCGTACCCCTCGCGCGCCTTGATGTAGTCCGTCAGCGCGTCCGGGACCATGCCCGAGTGCGCGCCGTACTTGGCCACCAGGTCGGCCACGTGGTTGCCGACCATGCCGCCGAACCAGCGGCACTGCTCGCGCGCGTGGTCGAGCGCGGCCGGTGTGTCGACCTCCGTGACGTAGGCGGGCGCCGCGACACAGATCTTGACCGCGGCGGGGTCACGGCCCGCCGCGGTCGCCGCGTCCCGCACCGCCTTGATCATCCACTCGGTGAGGAACGGGTCGGCGAGCTGGAGGATGAACCCGTCGGCCTCCTCACCGGCCATCTTCAGGGCCTTCGGCCCGTACGCCGCCATCCACACGGGGAGTTCGGCGCCCTCGCGCACCCAGGGGAACCTGACGACGGAGCCGCCGCCGAGGTCGGCCTCGTCGCCGCGAGCCAGCGCCCGGATGACCTTCATCGCGTCGCTGATCCGGGCCAGCGTGTTCGGCTTGCGCCCCGCCACCCGCATCGCGGAGTCGCCGCGCCCGATGCCGCACACCGTGCGGTTGCCGTACATGTCGTTGAGCGTCGCGAAGGTCGAGGCGGTGACCTCCCAGGTGCGGGTGCCGGGGTTGGTGACCATCGGGCCGACGGTCAGCCGCTCGGTCTCCGCGAGGATCCGGCTGTAGATGACGAACGGCTCCTGCCACAGCACGGCGGAGTCGAACGTCCAGCCGTACGTGAAGCCGGAGGCCTCCGCGCGTTTCATGAGGTCCACGACCGCGGAGGCGGGCGGGTCGGTCTGCAGGACGAGTCCGAAATCCATGGGGAGCCCCTCGTGTCTTGTGCCGAGTGCCGGGTGCCGAGCCGCCATTGAAAGGCACAATCGTGGACTTCCCGGGGAGGCTTGGCAAGAGGTCCACCGGATGAGCTCTACGCGCGTCCAGCATCCGCCACCCGTGCGGGTGAGGGGCGGGCCCCCTCACCCGCGGGTGCTCAGACCGCGGACGCCCTGCGCGCCGGACGCCACCCGGGCCCCGGCACCGCCGCCCGCAGCTGCCGGGTGTACTCCTCCCGCGGGTCCGCCAACAGGCCCTCCGTCGGCCCCTGTTCGACGACGCGGCCCGCGCGCATCACCAGCGCCCGGTCGCTGATCTGCCGGACCACGGCCAGGTCGTGCGAGATGAACACGTAGGCGATCTCACGGCGTTCGCGGATGTCGGCGAGCAGGTTGAGGATCTGGGACTGGATCGACACGTCGAGCGCGGCCACCGCCTCGTCGAGGACGAGAACGCGCGGCTCCACGGCGAGCGCGCGGGCGATGGCGACGCGCTGGCGCTGCCCGCCGGAGAGCTGGGCCGGGCGCAGCTCCGCATGGTGCTTCGCGAGGCCGACCGACTCCAGCAACTCCGCTGCCCGCGACCGTCGTTCGGCGGCCGACGCGGGGAAGTGCAGGGCGAGCGCGGTCTCGACGACGTCGCCGACGCGCTGCAGCCGGTCCAGGGACGCGTACGGGTCCTGGAACACGATCTGGATCTCGCGGGCCCGGCGCCGCCGCTCGGCCGAGGGCACCCGGCGCCGCGCGGCGCGCTCCCTGCCGCACACGGTGAGGCGCCCCGCGTCCGGTGTCTCCAGGCCGAGCAGCATCCGCGCGACCGTGCTCTTGCCGGAACCTGACTCCCCGACGATGGCCAGACACTCCCCGGCGCCGACCGTGAACGACACGTCGTCCACGGCCACGGCGTCGCCGAACGTCTTGCGCAGGTCGACCGCTTCGAGGACGGCCCCGCCACTGCTGCTCACCATGTCGCGACCTCCTCCGCCCGCAGGCACGCCACCCGCACACCGTCGTCCAACTCCCTTTCCTCCGGCTCCTGTTGACCGCAGGCGTCGACGGCGTGCGCACAGCGCGGGGCGAACGCGCAGCCGGGCCCCTCCTCCTGCGCCTCGAAGGCCGCGACCGGGCGGCCGGGGACGACCGGGAGGCGGTGCGCCCGGTCGGTGAGGCTCGGGCGGGAGCGCAGCAGGCCCGCCGAGTAGGGGTGCCGGGGGCGTGCGGTGAGCGCCTCGGCGGGCTGGGTCTCCACCGTGCGGCCCGCGTACATGACGGCGAGGCGGTCGCAGGTCGCGGCGGCCAGCTCCAGGTCGTGCGTGATCAGCAGCAGCGCCAGGCCGCGGGACCGCCGCGCCTCGTCGAGGATCGCCATGACCTCGGACTGGGCGGTGACGTCGAGCGCGGTGGTCGGCTCGTCGGCGAGCACGAGGTCGGGCTCGGCCGCGAGCACGGAGGCGATCATGACGCGTTGCAGCAGGCCGCCGGAGAGTTCGTGCGGGTACTGGCGCAGGCGGCGCGCCCCGTCGGGGATGCCGACGTCGGCGAGGATCGCGACGACGCGGCGCTCGGCCTCCCGGCGCGCCACCGACCGCTCGGCGACCAGCGCCTCCGTGAGGAAGTCGCCCACGCTGCGCACCGGGTTGATGTGGGCGCGCGGGTCCTGGAAGACCATGGCGATGCGGCGGGCCCGCAGGGCGCGCAGGGCACGGCCGCCGAGCGCCGTGACGTCGCCGCCCTCGAACTCGACGCGCCCGTGGGTGCGCGCGCCCTGCGGGGTGAGGCCGATGACGGCGCGCGCGGTCATCGACTTCCCGGACCCCGACTCGCCGACGAGGCCGACGGCCTCGCCCCGGCCCAGTACGAGATCCACCCGGTCGACGAGGGTCCTGCGCACGCCCTTCGTCCCCGGGACGGGGATGTCGAGCCCGAATCCGCGCAGGGCGAGCAGCGGTGCCGCGTCCCGCTCCATGGGTGTGGTGGTCATCGGTCCCTCCCGAGCCGGTCGCCGAGCACGTTGACCGCGCACACCGCGAGGGCGATCGCCACGCCCGCGGCCACGGCCTCGATCGGATTGCCGCGCATGGCGCTGTCCAGGCCGGACTTCACCATCAACCCCCAGTCGGGCGTGGGTGGTTGGACGCCGAGGCCGAGGAAGGAGATCGCCGCGAGGTCGATCACGGCGTAGCCGAGCGCGGACACGGCCTGCGCGACGATGATCGGCCGCAGGTTGGGCAGCAGGTGCCGTACGCAGATGGTGACCGCGGGCCGGCCCTGCACCCAGGCGGCGGCGACGTAGGGCAGGTTCCGCTCCCGCAGCGCGGCGCCGCGCACCACTCGGGCGACGTACGGGGTGTAGGCAACGGTCAGGCCGAGCGCGACGGGCATCAGGCCCGGTCCGAGCACGGCGACCGCGAGCAGCGCGAACACGATGCCGGGCACCGCGAACAGCACGTCGAGGACGCGCGAGACGACCGTGTCGACCCAGCCGCCGCACCACGCCGCGGTGATCGCGAGGGTGGTGCCGACGGCCGCGGACACGGCGATGACCAGGACCGGGCCGAGCAGGGTGGGGCGGGCGCCCCAGATCAGCCGGGACAGCACGTCGCGGCCGAGGGCGTCGCCGCCGAGCCAGTGCCCCGGGGTGGCGTAGCCGAGCGTGTTGAACAGGTCCGGGAGATCGGGGTCGTAGGGCGCGACGAGGGGCGCCGCGAGGGTGCCGAGGACGATCAGGGCGAGGACGGCGGCCGCGGCGCGGGCGAGCGGGTCGCGCGGCACCGCTCTGCGGGCGGCGGTCAGCGAGGTGGCGAGTGCGGTGGTCATCGAGCCATCCGGGGGTCGAGGACGGAGTAGAAGAGGTCGACGACGAGGTTGACGACGACGAAGGACGCCACGAGGACGAGCACCACGGCCTGCACCACGGCGAAGTCCCGCTGCATGATGGCGCGGACGAACAGCGAGCCGATGCCGTCGAGCGCGAACACGTTCTCCACGACGACGGCCCCCGCGAGCAGCCCCGCGACGGTCAGGCCGATGACGGTGGTGACGGGCACGGCCGCGTTGCGCAGCACGTGCCGCCGCACGATCCGGGATTCGGAGAGCCCCCGGCTGCGGGCGGTCTCCACGTGTTCGCGGCCCATCTCCTCGCGCACGGAGGCGCGGGTGATCCGGGCGAGGTACGCGGCGGAGCCGACGGCGAGCGTGATGGCGGGCAGCGTGAGGTGGTGCACGCGCCCCCACAGCCCTTCGCCCGCGCCGAACACCGGGAACCAGCCGAGGCCGCGCGCGAACACGATCACGAGGACGACGCCGATGACGAACACCGGGGTGGCGAGCAGCACCGAGGAGACGCCGGTGACGGCGGCGTCGGTGCGGCCGCCGCGCAGCGCGGCGAGGGTGCCGGCGGCGAGCCCGCCGACGACGATGAGCAGCGACGAGTAGGCGACGAGCCACAGGGTGGTGGCGGCGCGCGTGCCGAGCAGCGTGGTGACGTCCTGCCGGTAGACGAGCGAGCGGCCGAGGTCGCCGCCGAGCGCGTCGCCGAGCCAGCTGACGTAGCGCACCAGGAAAGGGTCGTCGAGGTGGTACTGGGCGCGGATCGCGGCGATCTGCTCGGGCGTTCCCGTGCGGTTGCCGAGGAGGAACGCCATCGGCCCGCCCGGCACCAGGTACAGCAGCCCGTACACGAGGAAGGAGGCGACGAGCAGCACGGCGGCGAGCCCGGCGAGCCTCAGCAGCACGAATCTGACGGTGGGGTTGAGAAGCGATTTCATGCGTCACCGACCTCCCAGGCCCGTGGCCCACGGGTAGTACAGATACGGGAACGAGGGGACGGCGCCGGTGATCCGGTCGCTCTGGTAGAGGATGACCGGCAGGTTGTTCAGCGGCATCCAGGTCACGTCGCGGGCCACCCTGCTCTGGATGCGGGTGACGATGCGGGCGCGTTCCGCCCGGTCGGAGGTGGCGCGGGCCTTCTTGATGTCGGCGTCCACGCCCTCGTACCCGCTGAAGTTGTTGTTGCCGCCGGACAGGAAGACTGTGTACGCGTCGAGGGGGTCCGGCACGTTCCCGTACCAGGTGGACAGGAAGGCGTCGATGCCCTTGCGGGCCTTGGGGTCCTGGTAGAGGTTGCCGTACTGCTCGACGGGCACGACGCGGATGTCGATATCGAGGCCGAGCTTCTTTCCGGTGGCCTTGACGAGGTTGCCGGTGAGTTCGTGCACGGAGGAGCTGCCCTGCACGGCGATCGTGATTCGCTTGCGGGCGGCGGGCCCCGCCTCCTTCAGCAGCGCCTTCGCCTTCTTCAAGTCGGCTTTTCCGCTGGGCAGTTGGTCGTACGCCTTGCGGAAGGTCTCCTTCTCGTAGCCCCAGGTCGCCGGCCCGGCGAGGGCACGCTGGGCGGGTGCGGTGCCCTGGAAGACGGCGGCGCCGAGCGCGTCGCGGTCGAGGGCGTACGAGAGGGCCTGGCGGACCTTCCGCATCGCGTACGGGCCGTGCTCGGTGGCGTCGAGCAGCGCCCAGTAGGTGAGCGAGCGGCCGAGGGTGACGGTGCCGGTCGGTGAGGACTGCAACTGGCCGATCGCGGCGGGCGGCAGGTAGAAGTACTGGCCGTCGACCTCGCCGGAGCGCAGCGCGTTGACGGCGGTGGTCTCGTCGGCGATGAACCGGAAGGTCAGCGACTTGGAGACGGGCCTGTGGGGCCGGTCCCAGTAGTCGTCGTTGCGGGTGATGGTGAGCGATTCGCCGGAGCGCCAGCGCGCGAACTCGAACGGTCCCGTGCACATCACGCCCTGCTTGGGCGTCCCGTAGTCCTTGTCCGCCCGTTCCATGGCCGACTTCTGGGACACGGCGCCGGCCGCGGTGGCCATGGCCTGGTTGAACAGGGCGTCGGGCCGCTTGAGGGTGACGGTGAGCTCCATCCGGCCCGTGGCCCGCACGGAGTCGACGTTCTGGAAGTAGTCGCCCCACCAGGTGCCGAGCTTCGGGTCGAGGTGGCGGCTCAGGCTCGCGGCCGCGTCGTCGGCGGTCAGCGGCTCGCCGTTCCAGAAACGGACGCCTTCACGGAGGGTGTAGACCCACTTCTTCGGGGTCGGGTTGGCGGCCTTGGTGGCGAGCCCCGGCTTGATCCTGAAGTCGGGGGTGAGCCGCAGCAGGCTCTCGCAGAGGTTCGAAAGGACCGTGTTCTCTGCGTAGTTGAAGGACTTGATCGGGTCGATGCCCTGCGGCTCGTACGGCAGGTTCCAGGTGATGGAGTCGAGCGGTTTCGTCGCCTTCGGGGTCGAGGTCTTCAGGTCGAGCGCGACGGCGGGGCGCAGCTTGCCGGGTCCGCCGCCGCAGCCGCCGAGCGTGGCGGTGAGGAGCAGTGCGGCGAGGGCCGAGGTGAGGACGCGGCGGTTCACGACACCCCACCGCCCCCGACGAGTTCGCCGTCGCGCGCGACGACCCGGCCGCCCCGCACGACCATGCGCGGGACGGGCCTGCGCACCACGGCCCGGGCGACGCTCGGCGCGTCCACGAGGATGAAGTCGGCCGGGTCGCCGGGCCTGAACCCGACCCGGTCGAGGCCGAGGAGGTCGGCGCCGCCGTCGGCCACGAGCGCGTAGCAGGCGGCGAGGTCGGCGTCGGTGCGGGCGTCGCTGCGGTAGGCGAGCAGGTGGGCCCGGTCGAGCATCTGGGCGTCACCGAACGGGGTCCACGGGTCGCACACCCCGTCGGAGCCGACGGCCACGGCGGCGCCCGCGCGGGTGAGCGCGGCGAAGGGGACGAGGGGGTCGGCGCCGAGGGCGCAGGTGGTGACGGTGATCCCGGCCTCCGCCAACCGGCCTGCCACATCGGCCAGTTGAGAGGCGTCGAGCCCGTCGAGCGCGAAGGCATGGCTGACCGTGACGCGGCCTTCGAAGCCCGCGGCCACCGTGCGCCGGGCGATCTCCAGGATCTGGTCGACACCGACGGCGCCCCGGTCGTGGAGGTGGATGTCGAGGCCCACACCGCGCCGCTCGGCGAGGGCGAAGAGCAGGTCGAGCTGCCCGTCGCGGTCGCCGTCGAAGCCGACCGGGTCGAGGCCTCCGACCAGGTCCGCGCCCTCGTCGAGGGCCTTCTCCAGGAGGACGTCGGTGCCGGGCGCGGCGAGGACCCCGAGCTGCGGGAACGCGACGAGCTGCACGTCGAGGAGGTGCGCGCGGGCGTCGGCCGCCGCGCGCACGCCGCGGACGTTGTCGACCCCGTACTGCGGCGCCACGTCGGCGTGCGCGCGCAGGGCGCGGGTGCCGTGGGCGATCGCGTGGTCGAACAGCGCGCCCGCGCGTTCGGCGACCGGGGCCATTCCGGTGCGCACCGAGGCGTCGTACGCGATGAGTTCGGCGAGGGATTCGGCGGGTTCGCGGTCGAGCCAGGGCCCGCCCCAGGTGGTCTTGTCCGGGTGGATGTGGGCGTCGACGGGCGCGGGCAGCGCGAGCAGCCCCGCTCCCCCGCACTCCTCGCCGGCGCCGTCCCGGCCACCGGTCTCGACGAACCGGCCGCCCTCGATCACCAGGTCACGGGCCGCGCCGCCGAGCGGGCGCACCCCCGAAAAACGCCTCCGGTCGCACTGCTCCATCAAGCCATCTCCCGTGTGTGGTTACGGAGTTGCCGAGCCGCCGCATAGAGTTATCAGACATCTGATGTTTCGAGAAGAGGGTGCGCACGGGGTGCCGAACGCGGCAGGGCGCATAATCGCGAGGGGGCCCAGCGCGCCCTCCATTCACGACAGGCGGGGAGACATGAAGAGCGTCGGGCGGAAGTCCCTGGTGGACGCGGCGATCACCGAACTGCGGGGGGAGATCGCGAGCGGCAGGTGGCAGGTCGGCGACAAGATCCCTTCGGAGAGCACCCTCGCCGAGACCCTCGGGGTGAGCCGCCTGTCCGTGCGCGAGGCCGTCCGCGCCCTGGTGCACACCGGGCTCCTGACGACCCGCCAGGGCGACGGCACCTATGTGACGGCGACGGACGAGACGGCCGTCGCGTTCGGCCGGATGCTCGCAGACGTCGCCGACCGGGACGTGGAGGAGGTCCGCAGAGGGCTCGACCTGGTGGCGGCCCGGCTCGCCGCGAGCCGCCGCACCCAGGCCGACCTCGCGGAGCTCCGGGAGATCACCGCCAGGCGCCGGCGGCACTTCGACGCACGGGAGCTGAAGGAGTTCGTCGAGGCCGACATCGAGTTCCACCTGTGCGTCGCGCGGGCCGGGCAGAACCCGCTGCTGCTCGACCTCTACACGACGCTCAGCACGGCACTGCGCGACACCGTCCTCGCGGACGACATGCAGCACTCCACGACGGACGCCCACCAGGCGCTGGTGGAGGCCATCGCGGCGGGCGACCCGGCGGCGGCGGACGCCGCCGCGCTCACCATCATCGAGGCGTGACAGGCCCCTCGGGCCGGGCGTCCTCGTGGGGCGCGTGGCCCGGGAACGTGCCGAGGTCGGCGATCCGGTAGCCGTTCGGGTAGCCGCGCACGGTGCTGCTGTCCCGGCCGTGCTGCGGCGTGCTCCGCGCCGGAAGCAGCCGCACGAACCGGCCGCGCATCCTGAGCCCGCCGCGCACCACCCGCTCGACGGCCGGCTTCGGGTCCCGGTAGCCGAACGCGGCGCGCAGCGGCGGGTCCATCAGGCAGACGGAGGCCCGGCGCACGGCGGTGCCGAGCGGGCCCGGGTACCAGGATGCCATCAGGTCGAGCGTCGCCTCGGACACCGCGTGGCCGCCCGGGTCGTACGCGAAGTGCCGGCGCTCGTAGTCGTCCATGAGGCGCTCGAACTCCTCGTACGTCTCCGGGATGTCCTTGATGTTCATGCGGCGCCCGAGGTCCCGGTAGTAGTTCGTGGACGCGCGCACCTCGTGGGGCGAGTACGGCCGCCACGCGTACGCGTCCATCCAGCGCTTGGGCACGACGACGAAGGTCGACAGGACGTAGCGGTAGTCGTCGTTGGAGATGTCGTACGCGCGGTGCATCCGGTTCATCCGGCGCACGGCCTCGCGCCCCTCCCCCGTGTCGGGGCCGTGCTCGCCAACGGCGTCGAGGATGAGCACCGTGTCGTCGTACCGCTTCTGCGTGCGCCCGGTGAACTCGCCGGTGCGGCCGAGGAGTCGGCCGATGCTCGGCACCGCGTACGTCCGGTAGAGGGCGAACCCGAGGGCCTGCATGGTGTCCCAGGGGAACTCGTACGACGAGCTGATGCCGTAGATCTCGTGGTAGTCGGTGTCGGGATCGAGCCGGCGGATCTTCCGGGTCCAGTGGTCGCGCCGCACGCTGGTCCTCCCTGGGCTTGGCGCACGACGGGGCCGTTCCCCGACGTGCCCACAGACCCACCTTCGTACGCCCGCCTGCAAGGATCAAGACCGACGGCGCGCGGACGCGGGGCGCGGGGTGACGGAGGTCACGGGGGCACGCGGCGTGTACGCGGAATGCGCGGGTCCGTCCCGCTGCTGCACGGGTTGTCGGCCGGTTCCTGCCCCAGGGATCGGCCTCCCCCGTTCTTCGAAAGGCTTCCTGCACCATGCCGCTGGCCCTCCTGGCCCTGGCTGTTGTCGCGTTCGGCATCGGCACCACCGAGTTCGCCACGATGGGGCTGCTGCCCCAGATCGCCGAAGGCATCGACGTGTCGGTGCCGCACGCCGGCAATCTCGTGTCCGCGTACGCGCTCGGTGTCGTCGTCGGCGCGCCCGTCCTGACGGGCATCGGCGCGCGCATCCCGCACAAGCGGCTGCTGCTGCTCCTGTCCGGCCTGTTCGTGGTCGGCAACGTCGCGTCCGCGCTCGCCCCGAACTTCGGCCTGCTCTTCGCCGCGCGCTTCCTCGCCGGGCTGCCGCACGGCGCGCTGTTCGGTGTGGGCGCCGTCGTCGCGTCCCGGCTCGTCACTCCCGACCGGGCCGCACGCGCCGTCTCGAAGATGTTCCTCGGCCTGACCGTCGCGAACATCGTCGGCGTCCCCGCGAGCACGGCCCTCGGCCAGCACCTGGGCTGGCGCTCCGCCTACTGGGCGGTCGCCGTCATCGGAGGTGTCGCCCTCGCGGCGCTCGCCCTGTTCGTGCCGCACCAGCCGCGCAGCGGGCAGACCGGTATCCGGCACGAGCTGCGGGCGATGGGCAACCGGCAGGTGGTCATCGGCCTCGCCACGGCCGTGGTCGGGTTCGGCGGCTTCTTCGCCGTCTACAGCTACCTGGTGCCGATGCTGACGAACGTCACGGGCATCTCCGACTCCTCGACCACCCTGGTCCTCGCGCTGTACGGCGTCGGCATGACACTGGGCACGCTGATCGCGGGCCCGCTCACGGACCGGGCCCTGCGGCCCACGCTGTACGGGGGTCTCGCGCTGCTCGCCGCGGCGCTCGTGGCGTTCTACTTCGCGGTTCACAGCACGGTGCCCGCGCTCATCGTCATCACCCTCGTCGGCGCGCTCGGCTCCCTGATCACGACGCCCGTACAGATGCTCCTGATGGCCAAGGCGGAGGCGGCGCCGACCATGGCGGCCGCCTCCAACCACTCGGCCTTCAACCTCGCCAACGCGGGCGGCGCCTGGCTCGGCGGCCTGGCCATCTCCGCGGGCTGGGGCTGGACCTCCCCCAACCTGGTGGGCGCGGCCCTCGCCGTAGCGGGCCTCGCCCTGGCCTTCGCGGGCGGCTTCATGGACCGCGGCGCCCGCCGCTCCGACGTGATCGCGTCGTCCGAAGCCGACCCTTCGGCGCAGCCCGACCAGGTGACACTGACGAAGCCCTGACGGCGGTTGCCCTCTCAGCTTCCGAAGGGGACGTCCTGGCTGGTGGCCATCCGACGGGTGTTCGGGTGGGCCTTGACGTAGTCCTGGATGTACGAGAGGGCCTCCCGCGCGCCGCTGTCGTTCGTTCCGCAGCCCTTCGGGCCGCTGACGCCGTCGGGGTAGCAGGACATCCGGTTGCCGTAGATCAGGGAGTCCACGGCGGCGCCGTCGGCCGAGTCGGAGAGCAGGGTTTCGGCGCGCTCCCGGTCGCCGGTGCCCACGGTCCAGCCGACCGTGCCGGCGAGCTCTCCGCGGTCCCGGGCCCGGCCGCCGGCCCGCAGCTCCTCGCGGATGCCGCCGAACTTGAACGCCATGTTGAACAGGCCGTCGTCCATCACCCGCTGGTTCCGCGCGACGGCCGCCCCGTGCTCGGCATAGCCGTCCCGGACGTCCGCGTAGGTGCCGCTGTAGGCGACGCCTTCCTTGCTGTTCAGGCTGCCCGTCACGTCCTTCCAGCCGCTGCCGCCCTCGGTCCCGTAGAAGCCGTAGAGCACCCGGATGCCCTGGCTCTCCAGCTTGGCGCGGGCCAGGTCCCGCAGGGCGGCCGCGGAGCACTGCTTCCTGTCCGGGTCGCTGCTCGCGCACCAGTCGGGGTTCTTCATGTCCAGCCAGACGAACGACACTTGACGCCCCGTCCGGTGCTCCTTCGCGACCTGGTCGAACATGGCGGCCATCGTGTCGCCGTAGCTGGTGAGCGTGCCGTCGTGATCCGCCCACCAGCCTTCCTTCCAGGCCGTGGCGTCGATCTCCAGCGCGTTGGCGCCGTCCCGGAGAGCCGCGGTCACCCCCTGAGTGGTGAGGACCCGGTGGGCGATGGCCCAGGTGGGGCGCTGCTGGCCGGACTCCTCGGCGGCCGCGGAGCCCGCGGTTCCCAGGGTGGCGGTGACGAAGGCCAGGGCCAGCGGAAGCAGTGTCCTGCGGCGTCTGCGTACGGCGCTCATCCGGACGGGGGTCCTCTCTGTCGTTGGGGGCAACAGGCGTTGTGGACAACAGGCAAAACTCGGAGGAGCCTACGCGAAGTTACCATTCGGTAACCAGCGAGTGTGACGTAAGTAACCGGTCAGTAACCTGGCCCTCGCGGTGCCACCGGGATTCACTGCACCTCCCCAGCCCGTCCGGACCCCGTTCGCCTCACCGAGATCGTGTGGGCATCCGACGACGAGGAGACGGAGACACAGGATGCAGTCGCAGGCAATCAGCAGACGCGCGATGCTCGCGGGGGTCGGCGGCGTCGGCACCGCCGTCGCCCTTGGCGCGTTCGGCCGGCAGGCGCTGGCGGCCGAGAACGGCGTGGCCAAGTTCCCGATGCCGGACAAGGCCGAGCTGAACGTGCTGATCACGGGCGACGCCGGCACCGGCACGCCCGACCAGTTCGCCGTCGCGGCCGCCGCACGCAAGCTGTGCGCGAAGCGCGGTGTCGACCTCGCGATCGGGCTCGGCGACAACATCTACGAGAACGGCCCCGAGAGCGACCTGGACGACGAGTTCACCACCAAGTTCGAGGAGCCCAACAAGGGCATCGACGTCCCCTGGCTGATGGTGCTCGGCAACCACGACACCAGCGGTGTCATCCCCGGCAGCGGTGGCCGCCCGTCCCGCGGCGACCACGAGATCGCCTACCACCGGCACTCGGCCCGCTGGAACATGCCCGACCGCCACTACCGCGTGGCCGTCCCCCAACAGGCGCCCGTCGCCGAGTTCTTCGCCATCGACACGACGCCACTGTCCTCGTACGTCCTGCAGACCGACTCCAAGTACCACTGGGACGGCCCCTTCGCCCACGAGCAGCGCGCCTGGCTGGCCGACGCACTCGCCGCCTCCCGCGCCCGCTGGAAGTTCGTCTTCGCCCACCACCCGCTGCGCAACAACGGCGCGCACGGCAACGCGGGCGCGTACGAGGGTGTCACCTGCGGCGACTACATGAGCGGGAAGCACGTCAAGGAACTGTACGAGGAAGTGGTCTGCGGCAAGGCCGAGTTCATCCTCTCCGGCCACGACCACACGCTCCAGATCCTGGACACCGGCGCCGACCACCACGGCACCCAGCAGATCGTCTGCGGCGCGTCCGCGAAGACCGGCGGGAAGGGCAACCAGGCCGAGAACACGGAGTTCTGGGCGGCCTACGACACCCTCGGCTTCATGATGCTCTCGATCAACGCCGACCGCGTGGTCACCGACGCGTACACCGTGGACCCGGAGACCTCCGACTACCGGCACGCGTACCGCCACACACGAACGGAGAGCATCGCCCGTTAGCGGCACCCGCTCACCTGTATGGTTCCCGCGGAGATGCGGGTGGTCCCCAACGAGGGTGATCTGTCGGTCATGGCTTCTCACGAGCACAGCACACCGGCCGCGGACTCCACACGGCGTCGCGTCCTCGGCCTGTCCACGGCCCTGATCGGCGGTGCGCTCACCACGTGTCTGGCGCCCGACGCCGCCGCCCACTCCCCTGTTCCCATGGGGCCGCCCCGGCCCGCCGCCATGCCCCTCCGTCGGCGCTACCGCGTCTCCGCCCGCTACGGAGTGCGCGGCAACTGGGCGGCGGGGCACCACACGGGGATCGACCTCGCGGTTCCCGAGGGGACGCCGGTCTTCGCCGTCCGCGCGGGCACCGTCGTGCTGGCCAAGCGGTCGGGCGACTACGGCAAGGCGGTGACCATCCGGATGTCGGACGGTCGCTACGCCGTCTACGGACACCTCAGCCGCATCCGAACCCGCCCGGGGGCCCGGGTCACCCCTGGCATGCGCATCGCGGACAGCGGCAGCACAGGACGCGCCACCGGCCCACACCTCCACCTCGAGATCCGTGCACGCCGCGGGTACGGCTCGGACGTGAACCCGGTCGCCTATCTGGCACGGCACGGCGTCCGCCTCACGTGACGCCGCCTCCCCCTGTCAGGCCAGGTACTGGCAGGTCCCCCGCGGCATGTACACACCGTGCCCCGCACGCCCCGTGAACTCCCGCTCGCTGATCACCGGTTCGCCCCGCGACAGCACCGTCTCCACCCGACCCGTGATGCGCTTCCCCTCGTACGCCGAGTAGTCGACGTTCATGTGGTGGGTGTCTGCGGAGATCGTCTGCTCGGCGTGCGGGTCGTAGACGACGATGTCCGCGTCGGCACCCGGCGCGATGGTCCCCTTCTTCGGGTACAGGCCGAACATCCGGGCCGGCGTCGCGCAGGCGATCTCGATCCAGCGGCGGCGCGAGATGTGCCCGTCGACGACGGCCTGGTGCAGCAGGTCCATGCGGTTCTCGACGCCCGGCATCCCGTTCGGGATCTTCGAGAAGTCGCCGCGCCCCAGCTCCTTCTGCCCGCTGAAGCAGAAGGGGCAGTGATCCGTCGACACGACCTGGAGGTCGTTCGTGCGCAGACCGCGCCAGAGCGCCGCCTGGTGCTCCTTCGGCCGCAGCGGCGTGCTGCACACGTACTTCGCGCCCTCGAAGTCCGGCTCCGCGAGGTTGTCCGTCGACAGGAACAGATACTGCGGACAGGTCTCGCCGAACACCGGCAGTCCCTCGTCCCGGGCCCGCGCGATCTCCGCCAGCGCCTCCTGCGCCGACACGTGCACCACGTACAGCGGCGCGCCCGCCACCTGCGCCAGCTTGATCGCGCGGTGCGTCGCCTCGGACTCCAGGAGGGACTTGCGGACCTCGCCGTGGAAGCGGGGGTCGGTCTCGCCGCGGGCAAGCGCCTGCTCGACCAGGACGTCGATCGCGATGCCGTTCTCGGCGTGCATCATGATCAGGCCGCCGTTCTCCCCGGCCCGCTGCATCGCCCGCAGGATCTGCCCGTCGTCGGAGTAGAAGACGCCCGGGTACGCCATGAACTGTTTGAAGGACGTCACCCCCTCCCCCACCAGGAGGTCCATCTCCTTCAGCGTGTCCTCGTGGACGTCGGAGACGATCATGTGGAAGCCGTAGTCGATGGCGCACTGGCCGTCCGCCTTGGCGTACCAGGCGTCGAGGCCCTCGCGCAGGGAGTGGCCGACCGACTGGATGGCGAAGTCGACGATGGTCGTGGTGCCGCCCCAGGCCGCGGCCCGCGTGCCGGTCTCGAAGGTGTCGGCGGCGTAGGTGCCGCCGAACGGCATCTCCATGTGGGTGTGTCCGTCGACGCCGCCGGGGATGACGTACTTCTGCGAGGCGTCGATGGTGCGCGCGTCCGTCCAGGACGCGGCGGTGTCGCTTCCCGTGGCCGCGAGGGCCACGACACGGCCGTCCTCGATGAGGACGTCGGCGTGCATCTCGTCGGCGGCGGTGACGACGAGTCCGCCGCGGATGACCGTACGGACGGCGCTCATGTGCTCCTCCTGAGGTAGGGGGACTTACGGGCGGGTCAGGGGCTCGTACGCCTGCGGGTTGCGGTCGCGGTAGAACTGCCAGCGGTCGCGGACCTCGCGCAGCTTCGCCATGTCGAGGTCGCGGACGACGAGCTCGGGCGCCTTGTCGTCGGCGACCTCGCCCACGAACCGGCCCTCGGGGTCGGCGAAGTACGAGGTCCCGTAGAAGTCGTTGTCGCCGTACTCCTCGACGCCGACCCGGTTGATGGCGCCGACGAAATACTCGTTGGCGACGGCCGCCGCCGGCTGCTCCAGCTGCCAGAGGTAGCGGGACAGTCCGCGCGAGGTGGCAGACGGGTTGAAGACGATCTGGGCGCCTTCGAGGCCGAGCGCGCGCCAGCCCTCCGGGAAGTGCCGGTCGTAGCAGATGTAGACGCCGATCTTGCCGACGGCGGTGTCGAAGACCGGCCAGCCGCTGTTGCCCGGGCGGAAGTAGAACTTCTCCCAGAAGCCCTTGACCTGCGGGATGTGGGTCTTGCGGTACTTGCCGAGATAGCTGCCGTCGGCGTCGATCACGGCGGCAGTGTTGTAGAGGACGCCCGGCTGCTCCTCCTCGTAGACGGGGAGGACGAGGACGATGCCGTGTTCGCGGGCGAGGGCCTGGAAGCGCTGCACGACCGGGCCGTCCGGCACCGACTCGGCGTATTCGTAGAACTTCGCGTCCTGCACCTGGCAGAAGTAGGGGCCGTAGAACAGCTCCTGGAAGCAGAGGACTTGGGCGCCCTGGGCGGCGGCGTCGCGGACCGCCTGCTCATGCACCTTGATCATGGACTCCTTGTCGCCGGTCCATGCGGTCTGGAAGATCGCGGCGCGGATCACGGGGCTCATCGGGACCTCCAAGGTTCTTCGATGCCTCGGGTGGTGCTGGCTCAGACGGTAGGGGGCGGGGGTCCGCCGGCCGAGACGCAGCGTGTCACGCGCGGGGCCGCGGGCGTTGCACCGTGTCACGGCCCCGACTGCGCGTCGTGCGCGAGCAGGGCCAGATGGACGGACGCGGCCTGCTCGAAGTCGTCGAGGTCGACGCCGAGCAGCTTCTCGATGCACTCCAGGCGGCGGTAGAGGGCGGGGCGGCTCATATGGGTGAGCTGGGCGGTGCGGGACTTGTTGCGGCCGGTGGTGAGGTAGGCGCGCAGGACCGGGACAAGCTCGGCGGCATCCTCGGAGGCCAGGATGGCGTCCAACTCCCTTTCGGAGAAAGCCTGGACGCGGGGGTCGTCGCGCAACTGCCGCACGAGGCCGCGCAGTCGTACGTCACCCATGCGGACCACCGGTGGGAGGCCGGGCGGCGCGCCGGTGGCGGCGTCGGCGACGTGCAGTGCCTCGCGCAGCGCCTCCGGCACGTCCTCCCAGGCGGGACTGGCGGGGCCCGCCGCGACGAGGGCCCGCGCGGCCCCGGTCTCCGCGCGCAGCCGGTCAGCGAAGTGCGCGGCGAGGGCCTCGGGTGCCTGGTCGCGGGCGAGGCTGAGGAGGACGGCGGTGGAGCGCTCGGCGAGTTCCGTCACGAGCCCGGTGAGGCCCAACAGGCGCAGGATACGGTCGAGTTGAGCGGGAGGGGTGTCGCGTACGACGAGGGGCAGGAACGTGCGGCGGTTCACCGGGAGGCCCGCCGCGCGTGCGCGGGGCAGCAGCCGGGCCGGCGCGCCGCCCGCGAGCAGATCGGCGAGCAGGCAGCGGGCCGACTGCTCCTCCCAGCTCGGCCCGGCCCCGGCCAGCAGGTGGTGCAGGACCAACGCCTCCGCCGCCCGGTCCGCCAGCAGCCGCCCGGAGGCGCCGTCGCCGCGGTGGCCGCACAGCACGACGGAGCCCCAGCGTTCGCCGCGTCCGCCGAGCTCCGCGCGGATCCAGCCCTCCCCGTCGATGCCGCCGGGCTGCCGCGCGATGCGGTCCCAGTCGCGCAACACGTCGTCGACGGCGGGGTGTTCACCGGCCGTGGCGAGGACGCGGTGCGCGAGGTTGGTGAGGACGACCGGGCAACCGCTGTGCGCGGCGATCTCGTCGAGCAGCCCTTGCAGCGGGGCGCCGGACGTGATGAGCGAGGTCAGCGCCGTACGGATGCCCTCGGAGAGGCTGACGGCGGCGAACTTCCTCCGTACGAGCCGGGACTGCACCTCCTCCGTCAGCTCGGCGAAGGGGAACGGGCGGTGCAGCACCACCATGGGCAGCCCGTGCCGTTCGGCGGCGCGCCGCATGCCCTCCGGGGAGGACGGGAACGCGCGGCCGAGGCCAAGGACGAGGGCGGCGGCCTCCGCGCGGTGCAGGGAGTCGATGTACTCGGCCTGCAGCCGCTCGTCGGCCGCGAGCAGCACCCCCGTGGTGAGGATCATCTCGCCGCCGCTGAGCATCACGCCGACGTCCGCGGCCTCGGCGACATGCACCCACCGCACGGGCCGGTCGAGGTGCCCGGCCCCGGCGACCACCTCCGGCCGGCCTGCGGCGACGCGGTCCAGGTCGAGTATCTGACGGACGGTGAGGGTGTCACCGACGCCGGTGGACACGGCTACGCCTCGCCCCGCAACGCCCGCTCCAGGATCCCGGCCCCCTCCTCGGCCTCCGCCACCGTCAAGGTCATCGGCGGAGCGATCCGCAGAACGCTCGAATCGTGGCCGCCGCCCTTGCCGATCAACAGCCCTTGCGCGCGGCAGGACTCGATGACCCGCGCCGCGTCGGGCCCCGGGCCGGAGCTGTCCAGCTCGATGCCGATCATCAGGCCGCGTCCCCGCACCTCCCGTACCCCGGGGGCGCCCGCCGCGATGGCGCGCAGCCGCTCGATGAGGAGGCCGCCGACCCGCCGGGCGTTGCCCTGGAGGTCGTGTTCGAGGAGGTACGAGAGGTTGGCGAGGCCCGCCGCCATGGTGATCGGGGAGCCGCCGAACGTCGAAATGGAGTTGGCGTCAAGGCAGTTCATCACCTCGGCGCGGGCGACGACACCGCCGATCGACATGCCGTTGCCGATGCCCTTGGCGAAGGTCAGGATGTCCGGCGGCCCGGACCGCGCGTGCGCCTGCCAGCCCCAGAAGTGCTCGCCCGTGCGGCCCCAGCCGGTCTGCACCTCGTCCGAGATCCACAGGATGCCGTGCTCGCGCAGGACCTCGCGGAAGGCGGCGTACAGGCCGTCGGGCGGGGAGGTGAAGCCGCCGACGCCCTGGATGGGTTCGGCGATCAGCGCCGCGACGTCGCCCCGGGTCTGGCCGAGCATGTCCCGCAGGTCGGCGACGCAGGCCTCGATGAACTCGGCGTCGGACAAGTGGGCGTAGGGGCCGCGGCCGCGCACGCCCCCGTGCACGTACAGCGTCTGGAGCGGGGAGAGGCTCGTCGGCGACCAGCCCTTGTTGCCGGTGATGCCGACCGCGGAGAACGAGCGGCCGTGGTAGCTGTTGCGCATCGCCAGGATCTGGTTCGAGCGGCGGTACGCGGTGGCGAGCAGCAGCGCCGTGTCGTTGGCCTCGGTGCCGGACGTGGTGAAGAAGACGCGGGCGTCGGGGATTCCGGACAACTGGGCGACGCGCTCGGCGAGTTCGACCATCGGCCGGTTCAGATAGAGCGTCGACGAGTGGACGATCCGGGAGGCCTGCTCGCTCACCGCCTTCGTGACCTCGGGCAGCGCGTGCGCCGTCATCGTCGTGAGGATGCCGCCGAAGAAGTCCAGGTACTTGTTGCCCTCGGCGTCCCAGACATGTCGGCCCTCGCCGTGCGTGAGCTCGATCGGGTCGTCGTAGTACAGGGCGAGCCAGTCCGGCAGGACGTCGCGGTGGCGGTCGTGCAGAGAGGCTCGGGAGGGGGTGGTCATCGGCAGCACTCCTTCTTCCGTACGTCTCTACGCAGGCATGTCCCTGCCCAGCCGCCTCTACGCACGTAGAGCGGCGGTAGAGGGACGAACGTAAGCCTCACGGGAGGCCTTGCCAAGGCCATCGTCGGCAACCCGCTGGATCGGGGCGGCCCGGACACTCGTGCGGGTGACGGCTCAGTGCGCGAGGCCCGCGACGCGGAGTGCGTGCGCCACGTCCCGGTACCGCTCGTCGGAGACCCGGCGCGCCGCGTCGAGGAGCAGCGGGACGAGCGGGCCGGGATCGCCGCTCGCGCACTGGGCGGCGTCCTCGGGTGTGCGGCCACGGACGTACGCGTCCAGGAGCGTGCGGGCCTCGCGGTGCCGGCCCTCCTCGTCGAGCCGGTGCACCGCGGCGCCGAACTCGGCGGGCGGGCCGCCGACGCCCTGGCGCAGCAGCCGCTGCGCGTCGGCGGTGCGACCGGCCGCGGCCAGGGCGTCGGCCGCGTCGACCAGCCGGTCCGGCGGCAGCGACCCGGCCTCCCACAACAGGGTGGCCCAGTCGGAGCCGAGCCCCGCGCTGGCCAATTCGCGTGCGTAGGACGGAAGTTGGGCGGCGGGCCCGGCGGCCGCGCCCACGAGGACCATGTGCGCCTCACCGCTGCGACCCTCGGCACGGTGGTGGGCGAGGAGGGAGACCGTGGCCGCGACGTCGGCGTGCGCGGCGGCGTCGACCGGGGGCGGGGCGGGGGGCGTCGGCTCGTCCGTCCCGGGTGCGGCACCGGCGAAGCGGGCGCCGGTGGGGGTGGCGGGGGCGTGATCCGTACTGGTCGCGGGCCCTGGCTCCGGTTCCTCCATCGGCATCCCGGCGAAGCGGGCGCCGCCCCGGGGGCGACGTTTGCGTTCCTTGACGGGGGCGGGGGCGGGAGCGGGAGCGGAGGCCGGTGCGGGAACGGGCACGGCGGCAGGCGTCGGCGCGGGGGCTCCCGAGAGGGCGGGGTCCGGTCCCAACTCGGCCAGCCTGGCGCCGAGTTCGGCGAGCCGCGCGGTCGCCCGCTCGTGGTCGTCGTGCGCCCACGCGAGATCCCGGCGGACGGCTTCGACCTCGCCCGGGTCACCGACGGAGTCGAGGCGGGCACCGAGTTCCTCGACGCGCCGCGCCGCGTACCGGCGCTCGCGCGCCATCACGTCCATCCGGTCGGCGAGCAGCGCGCGCCCGCCGGGCCCGGTGTCGTGGGCGCGTGCGGACGCGCGGTACAGGGCGTGGGCGCGGGCCGCCTCGCGCTCGGCGTGCTCGGTGCCGTGCGTCGCGGCGAGATCCTTCAGCAGCGACTCCACCACGTCCCACGGAGGCACTTCGCTGCCGTCGAGGCAGGCCCGCATGCCCTCGGGGTCCCGCTGCCAGAAGACGCCGCACCATCCGGCGCGCTGGTCGAGCCGGGCGTTGAGACCTTGCAGATATGCCGCGAAGTCCCTTGCCCCGTCCGGGAGTTGTCCCACTTCCGCCACGCGCCCCGCCGATCGTCGCGCCCTGCCGCCTTCTTGGAGCCTTACGCTCCGGAAGCAAACACCTCGCGTGTTACGGGGGTGCTACGCGCGCTTTTCGGGGTGGACACCTCGACCCGTCAGGCGGGGACCAGCGCGCAGTGCGTCACCAGCTCGTCCATGGAAAGCCCCAGCTCCCGGGCGAGCGCGGCGACCGTGAAGAAGGCGGGGGTGGGCGCCCGGCCCGTCTCGATCTTGCGCAGCGTCTCGACGGAGACGCCCGCGCCCGCGGCCACCTCCGTCATGCTGCGCCCGACCCGCGCCTCACGCAGCAGCCGGCCGAGACGCTCGCCGCGCTCGCGCTCTTCGGGGGTCAAGGGGGTTCGGACCATGCCCCCATCCTACCCGAGGCGCCAATTCTCGTACCGGATTTCCGTACCGGATTTAAATACCGGTATAGTTATTGGCATGGTGGAACTGAAGACGGACACATCGATCGACGCGATGCGGGAGGCGGGGCGGGTCGTGGGCGACGCGCTCACCGCGGTGCGGGGGCACGCGGCCGTGGGCGTGAGCCTGCTGGACCTTGACGAGGTGGCGCGCGAGGTGCTGCGGGAGGCGGGGGCGAGCTCCCCGTTCCTCGGCTATCGGCCGAGTTTCGCGCCGACGCCGTTCCCGGCGGTGATCTGCGCGTCCGTGAACGACGCGATCGTGCACGGCATCCCGACCGGGTACCGGCTGCGGGACGGGGACCTGGTGTCGATCGACTGCGGGGCGGAGCTGGGCGGCTGGGCCGGCGATTCGGCGATCAGCTTTGTGGTCGGTGAGGCTCGCGCCGAGGACGTACGGCTGGTCGAGACGGCCGAGCGGGCGCTGGCCGCGGGGATCGCGGCGGCGGTCGTCGGCAACCGGATCGGGGACATCGCGCACGCGATCGGGACGGTGTGCCGGGAGGCGGGGTACGGGATTCCCGAAGGGTTCGGGGGGCACGGGATCGGGCGGCGGATGCACGAGGACCCGCCGGTGCCGAACGAGGGGCGGGCGGGCCGGGGCATGAAGCTGCGCCACGGCATGGCCCTGGCCATCGAGCCCATGGTCATCGGTGGCGGCGGCGACGGCTTCCACGAGGCGCCCGACGGCTGGACCCTCCGCACGAACGACGCCTCCCGCGCCGCCCACGCGGAACACTCCGTGGCGATCACGGAGGCGGGGCCGCGGATCCTGACGGCTCGGTAGGCCCCCCGGGGCCGGGCCCGTCGTTGACGATGCGCGGCACCGGGGCGCCGCCTTGCCCACCCTGCCGCCCAAGGCGGCAGATTGCCCAAGGCGACAGCGGCGGATGGACAATTCAAGCCCCTGCGGCGATTGAGCAGCGGGGACCGGGGCAGAGCCCCGAGACGTAGGAACGGTCGGCCGGGAGCTACGGGGCCGGTGACACGACCATCGCCGAACCCCCGCCCCGCCGGACCTTCTCCGCCGCCGCGAGCCACTTCCCGCCGGGCAGGCGCTGCACGCCCGTCGCCGCCCCGATCTCCGGGTTCTCCTTGAACGAGTGGCCGATGGCCTCCAGCTCCCCGCGGAGCGCACTGTCGTAGAGCCCCGGCTCGAGCTCCGTCTGCGCCGCGTTGCGCTGACTCGCCCGCGGCGCCGCGATCGCGTCGACCAGCGGCAGCCTCCGGTCGACGAACCCCGTCAGCGTCTGCGCCACCGTCGTGATGATGGTCGCGCCGCCCGGCGACCCGACCGCCACCACGGGCCTGCCCGACTTGTCGAGCACGATCGTCGGCGAGATCGAGGACCGCGGCCGCTTCCCCGGCCCCGGAAGGTTCGGGTCGTGCACCTCCGGATTCGCCGGCGCGAACGAGAAGTCCGTCAGCTCGTTGTTGAGCAGGAACCCGCGCCCCGGCACGGTGATGCCGCTGCCGCCGGTCGACTCGATGGTCAGGGTGTAGGCGACGACGTTGCCCCACTTGTCGGCCGCGGTGAGGTGCGTGGTGTTCTCACCCTCGTACGTCGTGGGCGACGCCTTGTCCCCGGCCTCGCCGCACTTGCCGGGGTTCCTCGGGTCCCCCGGCGCGAGCGGGCTCTTGAGGACCGCGTCGTCCTTGATGAGGCACTCGCGCGAGTCCGCGAACCGCTGCGAAAGCAGCCCCTTCGTCGGCACGTCCTCGAACGCCGGGTCGCCCACCCAGCGCCCCCGGTCGGCGAAGGCCACCCGGCTCGCCTCGATGAAGCGGTGCAGGTACTTGGCGTCGGACGCCTTCGACAGGTCGGTGTTCTCAAGGATGTTGAGCGCCTCGCCGACACTCGTGCCGCCGGACGAGGACGGCGCCATGGAGTAGACGCCGAGGCCGCGGTACGAAGTCCGGGTCGGCGCCTGGAGCTTGGTGCCGTAGGCCGCGAGGTCCTTCGCGGACAGCTTCCCGGGCCGCGCGTTGTACCCGGACGCCGGGTCGACCGGTGGCTTGTTGGTCGTCTTCACGACGTCCTTGCCGATGTCGCCGCGGTACAGCGCCCCGACCCCGTCCCGGCCCAGCTGCTGGTACGTGCGCGCCAGGTCGGGGTTCTTGAACGTCGAGCCGACCTCGGGGAGCTTCCCGCCCGGCAGGAACAGCTTCGCCGTGTCGGGGAAATTGCGGAACCGCGCCTCGTTCGACGCGGTCTGCGAGCGGAACGTGTCGTCGACGGTGAATCCGTCGCTCGCCAGCTTCGTGGCGGGCTTCAGCACGGAGGCGAGCCCCCGGCTCCCCCACGCGTCGAGCGCCGACTGCCACGTGGCGGGCGTGCCCGGTGTGCCCACGCTCAGGCCGCTGGTGGCCGCGTCGTTGAAGGCGAGCGGTTTGCCGTTCTCCAGGAACAGGTCGGACCCTGCCGTCAGCGGCGCCGTCTCGCGGCCGTCGATGGTGTGCACCTTGCGGGACTTGGCGTCGTAGTAGACGAAGTAGCCGCCGCCACCGACCCCGGACGAGTACGGCTCGGTGACACCGAGGGCGGCCGCGGTGGCGACGGCGGCGTCCACCGCGTTGCCCCCGTTCCTGAGCACCTCGATACCGGCCGCGGAGGCGTCCGCGTCGACGCTCGCCACGGCGCCGCCGGAGCCGACCGCGACCGGTTCCTTCACGGGCGGCCGCGCGGCGGACGAGGACGGACCGGACGAAGGCGGAGCCGCGGCACCAACCGCCACCATGCTGCCAAGTGCGGCGAAGACCGACAGATTCCGTACAACTGAACGTCTCATCAGTACCTCCGGTCAACAGGCGTCAGCGCAGCGTAACTTGATGTGTCCGTGTCGTCAGGACCCCCTCGAACCCCGTTCACACGTCCCGCTAGAGTGCGCCACCATGACTGAAGACGTGCGCAACATCGTCCTCGGCCTGATCGCGGCGGGCATCAGCGCCTCGCTGGGCTGGCTCGCCCGCACCTACCTGTGGCGGCGCAAGCTCCGCCGCAAGCAGGCCTTCTTCGGGCTGCCCGACAACTCCGAGTCGCTGCTCGTCGTGAACCGCGACGCGGGCGGCCCCGAGCTGACGGTGAAGCGCCACGACGTCTTCGCCCTCCTCGAACTCTCCGCGCTCATCAAGGACTGCAACGCGCACGCCCAGGTCGTCGCCCACGACACCGCGCAGCAGGGCTTCGGCGAGCGTACGGAGTTCTGCGTGGGCGGACCCGCCTCCAACAGACGCATGGCCGCGCACATGGTCAGTCTGCTGCCCGGCATCCGCGTGAACACCGACCCCGAGCCGGGCCCGGACCGCGGCGCCTTCCAGATCGGCTCCGAGCGCTACCGCCTGGAGCCGAGCAGAACCGAGTACGTCCTCCTGGCCCGCCTGACCGCCGGTCCCGCCACCCCCGAGGCGAGGCCGGTCTTTCTGTTCTGCGGGCAGCTGCCGATCACCAACCAGGCCGCCACCCGCTATCTCGCCCGCCACCACGAGCGGCTCGCCCGCAAGCACGGCAACAACTCCTTCGTCCTGCTGCTGAAGGTCGTGAACTCCGGGGCGTACGGTCCTGACGTCGTCGAGGTGGTGGCCGATGTCACGAAGGCGGCGGAGTCCCCGCTGCCCGCCGCGCCGGCGAACGGCAACGGCCGCGCCGCACACCGCGCCAAATAGGCCGCGAAACCAAGGAGAGCGGCACCCTCGTCGCGTACGAATGCGACAAGGGCCCGCTCATCCTCGGCAAGCAGGCACGTCCCGACCGGCACGCTGCAGCTGACCTTCTTCCCCACGAACACACGAACTTCGTGAAGCAGTGATCTCCGGCTGCCGCTGGGCGGGGACGGGCCGATGCTTTCGTTTCGGCTACTGCGTACCTGGCAGCAGCGTCCCTGGCTCGGCCGGGGCGACATCGGCCGCCTCCGTCTTGGGGTTGCGCCGCTGGCGCTTGGCCACCCATTGGGCGAACCAGGACAGCACCATGCACATCCCGATGTAGATCGGCGAGATCACCATCACCACAGGGATGAAGGGCAAATCGTAGTCGAGGTTGGAAGCGATCAGTTTTCCGGCGTGGAGGAACTCCTCGTAGGTGATGAGATACCCGAGCGACGTGTCCTTCAGGGCCACCACCAACTGGCTGA
Organism: Streptomyces sp. NPDC059897; assembly: GCF_042730865.1. NCBI lineage: Bacteria > Bacillati > Actinomycetota > Actinomycetes > Kitasatosporales > Streptomycetaceae > Streptomyces > Streptomyces sp. NPDC059897. Next base: position 74,893 of record NZ_JBHWKQ010000033.1, read on the forward strand.
TGATGGCGGGCAGCATGGCCCGCACCGCCTGAGGGACGAGCACATGCGTCATGACCTGCGTCTTGCGCATGCCCAGCGCGTACGCCGCCTCGCGCTGTCCGCGCTCCACCGCGTTGATGCCCGATCTGAACACCTCGGCGAGCACGGAGCCGTTGTAGAGCGTCAGGCCCGCGACGAGCGCGGCCAGCGGCTCCATCTTCAGTGCCACGTAGATGAAGAAGATCATCACCAGGACCGGCATGGCGCGGAAGAACTCGACGAACAGCGTCGCGAGCCAGCGCACCGGCTTGTGGTCCGAGAGCCGCCCCACGGCCAGCAGCGTGCCGAGCACGAGCGACAGGACGGCCGCCATGGCGAAGGCCTTGAGCGTGTTGCCGAGCCCGCGCAGGAGCAGTTCCTGGATGCCCGTGTACTCGAAGGGCATCCACTTCGTGTACGTGAACTGGTCGGTGTCGAACAGCAGATAGAGGATCCAGGCGACCAGGGCGAGCACGATGAGCGTCGAGATCAGCCCGTACAGCTTGTGCCGGCGTTCGGTCTTGGGGCCCGGGATGTCGTAGAGGGCGGTGGCGTCGTGCCGCAGGGCCTTCATCGGGCGAACCCCCAGCGCTTCTCGAGGAAGTTGAACAGGGCGCTGATGGCGAGCGTGATGATCAGGTATCCGATCGCGATCCAGACGAAGGTCCAGATGATGTTGTAGCCGAGCTCGCTGAGCGTCTTGTAGGTGCCGAGCAGCTCGACGACGCTGAAGGCGCCCGCGATCGCGGAGTTCTTGGCGAGCGCGATGAGCGTGGAGCCGATCGGCGGGATCACGGACCGGAAGGCCTGCGGCAGGATGACGTGGGTCAGGGTCTGGCCGAAGGTCATGCCGAGGCTGCGGGCCGCCTCGCCCTGCCCCTTGGGCACCGTGTTGATGCCGGAGCGGACCGCCTCGCAGATGAACGCCGAGGTGTAGCAGCCGAGCGCGAGGATCGCGAAGACGGTGAAGGGCAGCACCAGGCCGAAGCGCGGCAGGCCGAGCAGCACCGCGAAGAACAGCAGCGTCAGCGGGGTGTTGCGCAGCACGGTGACCCACGCGGTGCCGAAGGCCCGGAAGGAGCCGACGGGCGCGACCCGGAACGAGGCCATGAGGAAGCCGAGCACCAGCGCCAGGATCGACGCGAAGACGGTGAGCTCGACGGTGCCGAGGAAGCCTTTCCAGTACAGCTCGATGTTGTCGGTCAGGACATTCATGGGACGCCTCCTCCTCAGTTCGCCGGGTAGCGGTCGATGGCGGGCGGCTTCGGGGCCGGCTCGCCGGACAGGCCGAGCGTCGCCTCGTAGGCCTTCTTCCAGTCACCGTTCTTCTGGCGGGCCTCGAGCGCGTCGTTGATGGCGAACCGCAGCGCGTTGTCCTTCTTCGGGACGCCGATGCCGTACGGCTCCTCGGAGAACGGCTTGCCGACGAGCTTCATCTCCTCGGGCACCTTGGCCGCGTAGCCGAGCAGGATCGCGTCGTCGGTGGTGACCGCGTCGACCTGATAGGTCAGCAGGTTGTCGACGCAGATCGAGTACGTGTCGTACGCGACGAGCTCGGCCTTCGGGTAGTCGGCCTTGATGCGCTGGTACGGGGTGGAGCCGGCCGCCGAGCAGACGCGTTTGCCCGCGAGGTCGTCGGGCCCCTTGATGTCCTCCTCGTCGCTGCGCACGAGGAGCGACTGGCCCGCCATGTAGTACGGGCCCGCGAAGCCGACGAGCTTCTTGCGCATGTCGTTGATCGTGTACGTGCCGACGTAGTAGTCGATCTGCCCGTTCTGCAGGGCCGTCTCGCGGTTCGCCGACGCGATGGTCTTGAAGCGGATCTTCTTCGGGTCGAGCCCGAGGGAGGCCGAGACCATCTTGGCGATCTCGATGTCGAAGCCCGTGTACGAGCCGTCCGCGGGGTTCTTCTCGCCGAGGTAGGGCTGGTCCTCCTTGGCGCCGACGACGAAGTGGCCGCGCCGCTCCGCCTTCTTCCACGTCGGGGAGTCGGGCAGCGAGAAGCCCTGGGCGAGCTTGTACTGGGGGAGCTCGGCGGCCGATGGCCCCTTGACGGGTGGGCTGCCCTCCTTGCCGCACGCGGTGGCGGCCAGGGCGGTCACCGCGAGCGCGGCGAACAGCCGTAGCGACTTGGCGATCATGTGGTGGTGCGCTCCCCCGGTCAGTGCTTCAGGATCTTGGAGAGGAAGTCCCGGGCGCGCTCGCTCTCCGGGTGGGTGAAGAACTCCTCGGGGTTGCGGTCCTCCACGATCTTTCCGTCCGCCATGAAGACGACGCGGTCGGCGGCGGTGCGTGCGAAGCCCATCTCGTGGGTGACCACGACCATCGTCATGCCGTCGTGGGCGAGCTGCTGCATGACCTCGAGGACCTCGTTGATCATCTCCGGGTCGAGGGCCGAGGTCGGCTCGTCGAAGAGGAGGGCCTTGGGGTCCATGGCGAGGGCGCGGGCGATGGCCACGCGCTGCTGCTGGCCGCCGGACATCTGCGCGGGGAACTTGTCGGCGTGGGCGGCGAGTCCGACCCGTTCGAGCAGCTCGCGCGAGCGCTTGTCGGCCTCGTCCTTCTTGCGCTTTCTGACCTTCAGCTGGGCCAGTGAGACGTTCTGCAGCACTGTCTTGTGCGCGAAGAGGTTGAACGACTGGAAGACCATGCCGACTTCGGCCCGCAACCCGGCGAGCGCCTTCCCCTCCTCGGGGAGCGGCTGTCCGTCGAGCCGGATCGTGCCCGACTCGATGGTCTCCAGACGGTTGATCGTCCGGCAGAGCGTCGATTTGCCCGACCCCGAAGGGCCGATGACCACCACCACCTCCCCCTTGCCGACGGTGAGGTCGATGTCCTGAAGGACATGCAGCTCCCCGTAGTACTTGTTCACGTCTCGCAGCTCGATCAACGGATCGACGGCCATCGGCAGTCCCTGCCCACTTTCAGCTGTGTCGGTCCGCGCAAACTATCCACGCTTACATGGGACTTAACAGACGACACGCACTTATGGGCATTAACCGTATTTGAGGCTCAGCTACGTGGCGACGCGCACCGGCCTACGACTCGGCGGCCTCCGCGTAGAACTGGGAGAGCTCCGGGGCCCCGCTCGCCGCCCACTCGTGCCCGGCCTCCACGACGTCGATGTCCCGGCCGGACTCGAGCCGCACCACCGGCTGCCCGTTGTCCCAGATCACCCAACTGGCGCCCGACACGTGCCGCACCATGACCGAGCCGAGATAGAGGCCCGCGTCGTTGCCCAGCCAGTGCAGCGTGTCCTCGTCCTCCCGCCAGCGCGGCACGAGCTGGTCGAGGGCCTCCAACGACCGCACCGACTCGTCGAGTTCGACCCCCGCGTCGTCGGCGTGGGAGCGCAAGAGCTCGCATTCGGAGAGCAGTTCGACGAGCCCGCTCTCGCTCTCGTCGCCTTCCTCGCCGGTCGGGAACACGGCGACACCGTGGGCCGGACCGCGCTTCTTGTGCCAATTGGCAGCGAAAGGGATCTTCATATCGCCCAGATTGACATCCCCCCACCTGCCCGCACCACAGGCGCGCGGAGGCGGCGCCGCGCCGAGTTCAGGAACCGGACACCGGCCTTTCTCCCCCGTTTACCTCGCGGCACATTGACGGGCCATCACCCCGTCCTTAGCTTCATGGCGCAACCACCACGGCGGACACACAAGCGGAGGGAGTCGGTCTTGCGCCGACGCATTTGGGGAGCCGCGTTCATACTGGCCGTCTGCGCGGGGGTCACCCCCGTCGCCGCGGCCCACGCCGCGCCCGCCAGACCCGGGCCGCTCCCCCTGGAGCGGCTCTTCGACAACCGGGCCGTCAGCGACGACGCGCGCCCCGGTGAAGCGGACTTCGACGGCGCGGGCAGCTCCCTGTCCGCGCAGGATCTCACCGCGGCCGGCTGGACGCCCGGCCGCGCGATGGACATCGACCGGGCCCGGCTGACCTGGCCGCGGACCGCGGGGGCCGGACCCGACAACGTACGGGCGAACGGGCAGTCCGTGCGGGTGAGCGGACGGGGCGACGCGCTCGCGTTCCTGGTCGCCGGGACCGGCGGGGACGCGGCGGGCACCGGCGTCGTCCGGTACGCGGACGGCTCCCGCTCGACGTACTCCCTCACCGCGCCGGACTGGCGCACCGGGCCACTCGCCACCAAGTCGGTGGCGCTGCCGCACCGGAACACGGCGACCGGGCAGGTCGCCGAGAAGACCCGGCTGTACGCGGTGACCGTGCCGGTGCGCAAGGGCCGGCAGATCTCCTCCGTTGACCTGCCGAAGGCGAGCGGCGGGACGCTGCACATCTTCGGCCTGTCCGTGCGCGCGGCGACGTCCGGCTGGACGGGCAGCTGGTCGGCCTCGCCCGCCGGGTACACCGCGGTGGGTCCGTGGACGGACCGTACGATCCGGCTCGTCGTGCACACGAGCACGGGCGGGCCCAAGGTCCGCATCCGCCTGGAGAACACCTTCGCCGCGACGCCCGTGCGGATCGGGAGCGCTTCGGTGGCGGTGCAGGGGACGGGGGCCGCGGCGCGCGGGAAGCCGGTGCCGCTGACGTTCCGCGGCAAGACCGGCACCCAACTCCCGGCCGGCGGGCAGGCGTTCAGCGATCCGGTGGACTTCGACGTGCCGGAGAGCTCCAACCTCCTCGTGAGCTTCCATCTGCCGGAGCCTGTCACCGCGGCGCCCGTGCACAGCCAGGCCATCCAGCGCAGCTACGTGAGCACGACGGGCGATCACGCGACGGCGGCGGACGGCTCCGCGTACAGCTCGACGATCTCGTACTGGCCGCTGCTCACCGGTGTCGACGTGGGCGGTGGCCCCGGTTCCGTGGTGCTGCTCGGCGACTCCATCACGGATGGCGTGAAGTCGACTCTGGACGCGAACCACCGCTGGCCCAATGTGCTCGCGACGCGACTGCTCGCCCAGTCGAAGGTGCCGCACTACGGGGTGCTGAACGAGGGTATCTCCGCGAACCGGGTCGTCACCGACCGCTATCCCGGCGACGGGCTCTCCACCGACACGGGCGGCGTGAGCGCGCTGCACCGCCTCGACCGCGATGTGTTCGCGCAGACCTCGGCGAAGACGGTCGTCGTCTTCCAGGGCGTCAACGATGTGCGCTGGGGTGCGAGCGCCGCGCAGGTCGAGGCGGGGCTGCGGGAGATCGTGGCGCGGGCGCACGCGCGGGGCCTGAAGGTGATCGGGGCGACGATCACGCCGTGCGAGGGCGAGGCCCTGTGCACGGCGGCCGCCAACGAGCAGCGGGAGGCGGTCAACGCCTTTGTGCGCAGCCCCGGTTCGGGCTTCGACGGGTTCCTGGACTTCGACGCCGTCGTCCGCGACCCGGCCCGTCCGGCGCGGATGCTCCCCGCCTACGACAGCGGGGACCATCTGCATCCCGGCGACCCGGGGTTGAAGGCGCTGGCCGACTCGATCGACCTGGAGATCCTCAGGCCGTAGCGTCCACCGGCTTGCGGGCGATCAGGACGGCCTGCCGGCCCTGCGTCGCCCGCTCGTACTCCTCGGGCTCGCGGACCAGTTGGGCCTCCACCGGGAGCCCGGACTGCTCCACGAGCCCGGCGACGTGCTCCGGGTCCAGCCAGTAGACGTCCAGCGAGAGGTCGTGGCCGTAGGCGTGGTCGAGGTGGCGCAGCAGGTCGCCCACCTTGAAGCCGAGCAGCAGATGGCCGCCGGGGGCGAGGACGCGGTGGAACTCGGCGAAGACCGTGGGCAGCAGCTCCGGCGGCGTGTGCACCGTCGAGTACCAGGCGACGACGCCGCCGAGCGAGCCGTCCGGCAGGTCGAGGCCGGTCATCGTGCCCTCCTCGAACCGGAGTCCGGGGTGGGCGCGACGGGCCTCGGCGACCGTCTTCGGCGAGAGGTCGACGCCGAAGGCGGACAGGCCGAGCGAGTCCAGATGGGCCGTCACATGTCCGGGCCCGCAGCCGAGGTCGGCCACGGGCCCGCCGCCCGCCCGCTTCACCCGCTCGGCGAAGACGCCGAACATCGCGTGCGCGTACAGGTCCTGCGGGAAGAGCGGGGGCACGATCTCGGCATAGGCGCCGGCCGCGGTGTCGTAGGCCAGTTGGGTCGAGGTCAGGTACGTCGTCAGATCCGTCACGGGCGCAGACGCTAGTGCCTGCCACTGACAATCGGCCCGGCCGCCCTCAGACGTCGAGGTCCACCACGACCGGCGCGTGGTCGGAGGCGCCCTTGCCCTTGCGCTCCTCGCGGTCCACATAGGCGTCGGAGACGGCCTTGGCGAACGGCTCGTTCCCGTAGACCAGGTCGATGCGCATGCCCTTGTTCTTCGGGAAGCCGAGCGCGCGGTAGTCCCAGTACGTGAAGGGGTGGTCGTACTTGAGGGGGCGCGGCACGACGTCGCTCAGGCCCGTCTCGCGCAGTGCCGTGAGCGCCGCGCGCTCGGCCGGGGTCACATGCGTCGCGCCGTCGAACAGGGAGATGTCCCAGACGTCGTCGTCCGTCGGCGCCACGTTGTAGTCGCCCATCACCGCGAAGGGCCGCGAGCCCGCCGCGTCGCCCGCGACCGCCGCCTTCAGGGCCTCGAACCACTGGAGCTTGTACGCGTAGTGCGCGTGGTCGACCTCCCGCCCGTTCGGCACGTAGACCGACCAGACGCGGACCGGGCCGCAGGTCGCGGAGACGGCGCGGGGCTCCTCCGCCCCGTCGTAGCCGGGGTCGCCGGGGACGCCCTTGACCACGTCCTCCAGGCCGACGCGGGAGAGCAGCGCCACCCCGTTCCACCTGCCGGTCGCGTTCACCGCCGACTCGTAGCCCAGCTCCCGCAGCTCCTCCGTGGGGAACTGGTCCGCCGAGCACTTGGTCTCCTGGATGCACAGCACGTCCGTGCCACTGCTCTCCAGCCAGGCAAGGAGGCGCGGCAGCCGCGCGGTGATCGAGTTCACGTTCCAGGTAGCAATGCGCATGTCCCACAACCTACCCGGCACCACTGACAGCGTGACGCGCCCGCCGGGGCCGGCCCGCGTGCCGGGCGCCGCACCACAGATAGACAGGCAATCTTGCAAGTTTTTCTGTTAGACAGTTAGCCTGCCGAACATGACGATCAACACCCCGCTCGACGAGCGCCCCGCCCTCGTCCTCATCGACCTGCAGAACGGCATCCTCGGCCTGCCGACCGTGCACCCCTCCGCCGACGTCCTCAAGAACGGCGCCAAGCTCGCCGAGGCCTTCCGCGCCAAGGGCCTGCCGGTCGTGCGCGTGAAGGTCGCCTGGTCGCAGGACGGCGGCGACCTGCCGACCGGCCGGGCCGCCGCGGGCGCCATGACGCAGGCGCCGCCGCCCGCGTTCTCCGAGTTCCCCGACGAGCTCGGCCCGCTCGGCGACGACATCGTGATCACCAAGCGGCACTGGGGCGCCTTCACCGGCACCGAGCTGGACCTCCAGCTGCGCCGCCGCGGCGTCACGCAGATCGTGCTCTGCGGCATCTCGACGTCGATCGGCGTCGAGTCCTCCGCCCGCTCCGCGTGGGAGCTGAGCTACAACCTCGTGCTCGTCGACGACGCCACGACCGACACGGACGCCGACTCCCACGAGCACAGCTTCGGCAAGATCTTCCCGCGCATCGCGGAGATCGGTTCCACGGACGAGGTTGTCGAACTCCTCAAGAAGTAGCCCTCGGAGCCCTAGAGCCCTCAGACCTGCGCCGAGCCGCCCGGGGCCAGGCGCAGGTGCTCCGTGCCGCCCAGTGCGCCGATCTGGCCGTCGTAGATCGGCCGGGCGAGGTCCGTGAGCAGCGCGTCGTGGATGTCGTACGCGCGGCGCGGCTTGACCTCGCGTACGTAGTCGATCACTTCGGCGATCTTGTTCCAGGGCGCCATGACGGGCAGCATCAGCGTCTCCACCGGGTGGTCGGGGACGGTGAGGGCGTCGCCGGGGTGGAAGACCGTGCCGTCGTCGACGAGATAGCCGACGTTCGTGATGCGCGGGATGTCCGGGTGGATCACCGCGTGCAGCTCGCCGTGCACCTGGACGTCGAAGCCGGCGGCCGTGAACGTGTCGCCGTGGCCGACCGTGTGGACGCGGCCGGGGAAGGCCGCCGAGAGCTGGTCCGCGACCGACTTCAGGGTCCAGATGTGCGCGCCGGAATTGGCTTCAAGGCCGGCGCGCAGCCGGTCCTCGTTGAAGTGGTCGGGGTGCTCGTGCGTCACGAGGATCGCGTCGGCGCCGACGGCCGCGTCCTCCTCGGAGAATCCGCCCGGGTCGATGACGAGCGTCTGCCCGTCCTTCTGGAGCCGGACGCAGGCGTGGGTCTTCTTCGTCAGCTTCATACGTCCCATCCTGCGCCCGCTCCCGGGCGGTTTCAGCCCCGCCTCACTCCTGCGGCGTGGTCTCCTCGCGGATCACCTGCTGGGCGACCTTGAACGCCGCGTTCGCGGCCGGTACGCCGCAGTAGACGGCGGTCTGCAGCAGGATCTCCTTGATCTCCGCGGCCGTGAGGCCGTTGCGCAGCGCCGCCCGGGTGTGGAACACCAGCTCGTCGAGGTGGCCGCCCGCGACCAGGGTCGCCAGGGTCACCGAGGAGCGCGTACGGCGGTCGAGCCCGGGGCGCGACCAGATCTCGCCCCACGCGTAGCGCGTGAGGAACTCCTGGAAGTCGCCGGAGAAGTCGTCGGCGGTGGCCAGGGCCCGGTCCACGTGCGCGTCGCCGAGGACCTCGCGGCGCGTCTTGAGGCCCGCGTCGTGCGGGTCGGGCCGGGTCGCGGCCTCCGGCTGCTGCGCGGCCGCTATCTCCGCGCGCGGCGGGGCCGACGGGGGCGGCGGCGCGATGACCGGCTTGACCGGGGCGGCCTGGATGGCGGTCTGCCCGGTCTTCTCGTGCGCGGCGGGCCAGGCCGAGGTGAAGTGCCGTACGAGGAGGTCGGTGACGGCCGCGGGCTGTTCGACCGGGGCGAGGTGCGATGCGCCGGGCACCACGGCGAGCCGGGCGTCCGGTATGCCGGCGACCAGCGTGCGGGCCTCGGCGGGGCCCGTGACCTGGTCCTCCGAGCCGACGAGGACGAGCGTCGGCACGCCGATGTCGCTCAGCTGCTCCCGGACGTCGAAGCCCGCGAGCGCCTCGCACGAGGCGATGTAGCAGCCCGGGTCCGTCGTGCGCACCATCTGTACAGCCCAGTCCGTGATCGCGGGCTGCGCGGTGGCGAAGCCGTGCGTGAACCAGCGCTCGGGGGCCGTACGGGCGATGGGGTCGAGGCCGTTGCTGCGCACGATGACGCCGCGCTGGCGGAACTCGTCGGCGGTGCCGAACCGCGGCGAGGCCGCGATCAGGGCGAGCGACGCGACGCGCTCCGGGTGGCGCAGCGCGAGCTCCGCGCCGATGGCGCCGCCCAGCGAGCAGCCCGCGTAGCCGAAGCGCTGGATGCCCAGCTCGTCGAGCGTGGCGAGCAGCCGGTCCGCGAGCGCCTCGACGGAGCCCGCCGGGTGGGCGGGGGAACCGCCGTGCCCTGGCAGGTCGAAGCGGAACACCCGCCAGTGCTGGGCCAGCTCGGGCACCTGGCGGTCCCACATGTGCCACGTCGTGCCGAGCGACGGGCCGAGGATGAGCACCGGGGCGGAGTCGTCGTCACGGCCGTCGAATCGGTACTGCAGGCGCGGGGTCTTCGTGTCACTCACACCCGCCACGCTAGCCACTGTGTCTGAGCCATCTGGTGGCGGGTCCCCACAATGGACGTGACGTGTTCACTCCGGGTTCCCGGTGTGGACCAGGCGTGGGGGCGGCGTGAAGAGCGGACGCCCGTGTGCCGGTCCGGTGCCGGAGTCGATCATGGATGCGTCGTCGACACCACGTAGACCATGGGGTGGTCCGGGTTGGAGCGGTTCACCACGACGGTCTGGGTCGGCGACGGGTCCTCCTGCTCGTGCGTGAGGCCGTACCAGGGGCCCGGCCCCGTGAAGTCCCAGCCCGCGACCTTCTGGTCCCGCTCGCTGATCGCCATGTCGTCCGTCGCCAGGTCGCCGACCGTGTATCCGGCGTCGACCTCCTCCAGGAACTCGTCGAGGCCCTTGTTGCTGGTGAGGAACTGCGCGTACAGGCGGCTCACCTTGTAGTTGTTCGTCTCGTAATAGGCGACGTTGCGCGAGTGCGAGGGGACCGGGATCTGGTACAGGCGGCGCTGCACCTTGGACGGCCAGCCGACGGTGAGGCCGGTCGCCGAGTACTTCGCCTCCTTGTCCTTGCCGCTGTCCCGGCTCTGGCCCGCGGAGATCACCAGGTAGCCGGCGGGGATGCCGATGAGCAGCACGATGGTCAGGAGCGTGAGGACGCGGCGTCGGATCACATGGCCGCGGGCCTCGGCCGGGCGCGGCTCTTCGCCCGCGGACGGGGGCTGGCGGGGCACGGTCATGGCTGGATTTCCTGTCACTTTCTGCGGCATCTGCGGCTGACCTGGCCCTAGCCCTGCTCGGCCCCGTCGACGGGCGCGCCCGTCGAGGTGCGGGTGCGGGCGTAGCGCTCGTACCGCTCGTGGCGCTCCACGCGGCGGCGCTTGGCGCGGCGGAAGCGGCGGGCGACGAGGCGGGCCAGGTCCGCGGCGCCGACCATGCCGGCCTCGGGGCCGAGCTGGGCGCGGGCGATGCGGGCCTCGGGGCGGTAGCCGCGGCCGGTGAGCTGGCGCTTGAACGCGTCGCGGGCGGGCGCGATCAGCAGGTCGTCCGCGGCGCTCACACCGCCGCCGATGACGAAGCACGACGGGTCGAGGGCCGCCGCGAGGTTCGCTATGCCGACGCCCAGCCACTGGCCGATGTCCTGGAGCAGCTCGACGCACATGGCGTCGCCCTCGCGGGCCAGCTGCGTGATGAGCGGTCCGGTGATGTCGGGGATGTGCCCCTGGACCCGCTCGATGATGTTGTACGCGACCGGGGAGTCGGCCGCCGCCAGCTCGCGGGCCTCGCGGACCAGGGCGTTGCCGGAGCTGTACTGCTCCCAGCAGCCGCGGTTGCCGCACGGGCAGCGGTGGCCGCCGGGGACGACCTGCATGTGCCCGAACTCGCCGGCGACACCGAACTTGCCGCGCTTGACCTGCCCGTCCTCGAGGATGGCGCCGCCGATGCCCGTCCCGAGCGTGATCATGACCAGGTGGTCCTCGCCGCGCCCGGCGCCGAAGCGCCACTCCGCCCAGGCGGCGGTGTTGGCGTCGTTGTCGACGAGCACGGGGACCGCGAGGCGGCCCGCGAGGCGGTCCCTCAGCGGTTCGTTGCGCCACGACAGGTGGGGCGCGAACAGGACGCGGTTGCGATCCGCGTCGACCCAGCCGGCCGCGCCGATGCCGACCGCGTGCACGTCGTGCCGGTCGGAGAGGTCGAGCACCAGCTCCGTGATCGTGTCCTCGACGACCTTGGGGCTCTTGGACTTGTCCGGGGTCTCCGTGCGGAGCGTCTCCAGGATCGTGCCGTCCGCGTCGACGACGCCGGCCATCACCTTCGTGCCACCGATGTCGATGCCGACGGTAGGTACGCGCGGTGCCGTCGTGTGCGAGCGGCGCTCGCGGGTGCCGACCGTCCGCAGGACGGTGGCCCGTGCGCTGCCACGGTGTGCGAGGTCGCGGTAGGTGCTCATTGCGGCGATTCTGCCTCACGCATCGGCTCCGCCGCATACCGGGTTTTCCGCCACGCCGGGGTGGGGCTCACCCCGGCACGGCGCGCCCGCCGGGCCACGCGGTGGCTGCGACCTGGCGTCGCGGCGAGTCCCTGTTGCAGCCGCCCGGCCCCCGCTCGCGCAGTTCCCCGCGCCCCTGAAAGGGGCG
>NZ_JBHWKQ010000034.1:0-82978 GCF_042730865.1 Streptomyces sp. NPDC059897
TTTGGCACGCTGTTGAGTTCTCAAGGAACGGACGCTTCCTTTGTACTCACCCGCAGAACACTCTCTGGGGCTTTCCTCCGGGCGCTTCCCTTCGGGATTTCGTGTTTCCAACTCTACCAGATCCGTTTTCCGTTCCGTTTCCGGTTCGGATTTCATTTCCGGTGGCCGTTGGAGGGCCTTTGCCTTTCGGCGTGTCCACCACATTAGCCGAATCTCTCGGCAACTCATAATCGAGTTTCACGGGTTCGAATCTCGGCATGCGGGCACGCCGAAAAGACCCCGTCGAGGGAGATCGTAATGAGTGGTTTGGCCGCTTCCGGTGGTTGACTGAGAGCCAGTTCCGGCTTCAGCGGCTCGGGCCACATTACGGATCCCGTAGGGGCGCGTCAAGTTGAGCGGCGGCGCGGCGTGTGAGCCCGATAGGGGCTGACCGTCGGGTCGTTGGCCACCCAGAAGCGCCAGGGGTGGACGCCTCCCTCGCCGGAGACGCCGGTGCGGGGGCCGCTGCGTACCTGGTCAGCGGGGACGGGGTTGCCGTGCAGGACCCTCAGTGGGGCGTCCGCGCCGGCGCAGGCGTCGGTGCCGTCCAGGGACCGGTCCACCGCGAGGGCCGTGGCCATGCGCGCCGGGCCTTTGGCCAGTTCCTTGTCGTGCCGGGCCGATAGTCGACGTTCGCGGGCCAGTTCGGCGCCGTCCGTGATCTCGCCGGCGCGCAGGAGTACGGCGCTCGCTCTGCCCTCTTCGCCGCAGACCAGGTTCATGCAGTGCCACATGCCGTAGGTGAAGTAGACGTACACGTGTCCGGGGCGTCCGAACATCACGCTGTTGCGGGCGGTCCGGCCTCTGAAGGCGTGGGACCCGGGGTCGTTCGCACCGTCGTAGGCCTCGACCTCGGTGAGACGGAGCTCGATCGGCCCGTCGGGGGTCTGCCGGACCAGCGTGCGTCCCAAAAGGTCGGGGGCTACTTCCAGTACGGGTCGGTCGAAGAACTCGCGTACGAGGGGCGTACGGTCAGGGGCCGCGATCATGCCCTCCGAGGGTAGTGGAGCGGGCGGGACGGGGCTCGGCGGAACCGGGCGCGGGCGTCCCGCGTTTGTAGTCAGCAGTATCAGCAGTGGTTCGTACACGGAGGAGATCGGGTCATGGGGTTCAAGCGGCTGTTGGCGAGTCTGGGTGCGGGCGGGGCGTCCGTGGAGACGGTGCTCACCGAGGTCAATGTCGTACCCGGTGGTGTCGTTCAGGGTGAGGTACGGATCCAGGGCGGGTCCGTCGACCAGGAGATCGAGGGGCTTTCCGTCGGTCTGCAGGCGCGGGTCGAGGTCGAGGGCAACGACCAGGAGACGAAGCAGGACATCGAGTTCACCAAGGTGCGGCTCGGGGGTGCGTTCGAGCTGAAGGCGCAGGCCGTGCACGCCGTTCCGTTCGGGCTCGAGATTCCGTGGGAGACGCCCGTCACGACGATCGACGGGCAGCAGCTGCGCGGCATGAACATCGGCGTGACGACCGAGCTGGAGATCGCTCGGGCCGTCGACTCGGGCGACCTCGACCCGATCAATGTGCACCCGCTGCCGTCCCAGCAGGCGCTGCTCGACGCCTTCATCCGGCTCGGGTTCCGGTTCAAGAGCGCGGACATGGAGCGCGGGCACATCCGGGGTACGCGGCAGAAGCTGCCGTTCTACCAGGAGATCGAGTTCCACCCGCCGCAGCAGTACCGGGGGCTCAACCAGGTCGAGTTGAGCTTCGTGGCCGACGACCGGGAGATGGACGTCGTACTGGAGATGGACAAGAAGCCGGGTCTGTTCAGCGAGGGCAGCGACACGTTCCGGTCGTTCGTCGTCGGGCACCACGACTTCCAGGGCACGGACTGGTCCGCGTATCTGAACCAGTGGCTGTCCGAGGTCGGCAGCAAGAAGAACTGGTTCTAGGGTTCTAGGGTTTCAGGAGCAGGGTCGTCAGGCCCTGTGGGACCAGTGTTGCCGTAGATCCAGGAGGTGTCGTTGTGACCGAGCAGCCCACGAGGGCTTCGCTTCCTCATGACTTTCATCCGCAGGTGCCGTCGTTCACCGTCGTGAGCCAGGACTTCGAGCCGGGCGGGACGCTGGACGACGCGCAGGTGTACGCGGCCGGGAACACGTCGCCGCACCTGCGCTGGGAGGGCTTCCCGGCGGAGACCAAGAGCTTCGCCGTGTCGTGCTTCGACCCGGACGCGCCGACCGGCAGCGGGTTCTGGCACTGGAGCGTGTTCGACATTCCGGCCTCGGTGACCGAACTCCCGGTGGGCGCCGGCAGCGGCAAGTTCGAGGGGCTTCCCGAGGGCGCCGTGCAGGTGCGCAACGACTACGGGACGAAGGAATTCGGGGGCGCCGCGCCGCCTCCCGGAGACCCGGCCCACCGTTATGTGTTCACCGTGTACGCGGTGGATCAGGAGAAGCTGGGTCCGGATTCGGATGCTTCTCCCGCTTTCGTCGGGTTCAACCTGCGGTTCCACACGATCGCCCGGGCCCAGGTCATCGCCGAATACGGGGCTCCCGCCGAGAGCTGATCCGCTTTCCCAGCGTTCACCGAACGTTTGCCCGTCCCTGGTCATGGAATTGATCAGGGGCGGGCAGTTTTTTTCCTGGTCCCCCAGGGGGCTGCAGTTATTGCGTTGTCCATCTCGGCGTGCACGGCCAGAGTTGACGCACGGACGCCGAGGGGCGATCCGCTGCGTACGGGAGGTGGGCAGGGTGCGGGACACACTGGTGCTGAACGCGAGCTTCGAGCCGCTCTCCACTGTGACGCTCAATCGAGCCGTCGTGCTGGTGCTGCAGGACAAGGCCGTCGTCGAGCAGGTCCACCCCGAGCTGCGCATGCGCGGGGCCGCGATCGACATCCCGGTGCCCCGGGTGATCAGGCTGTGCAGGTACGTCCGGGTGCCGTTCCGAAGACGCGCGCCGTGGTCCAGGCGGGGCGTGCTCGTACGGGATCAGCACCGGTGCGCGTACTGCGGCAAGCGGGCGACGACGGTCGATCACGTGGTGCCGAAGTCGCACGGCGGTGCTGATTCCTGGCTGAACACGGTGGCGTCCTGCGCCGACGACAACCACCGCAAGGCGAACCGGACGCCCGAGCAGGCGGGGATGCCGCTGCTGCGGCAGCCGTTCGAGCCGACGCCCGCCGATGCGATGCTGCTGTCGCTCGGTGCCGGCGGGCGGGCCGGGCTGCCGGACTGGCTGGCGCAGACCGCCGCGTAGGGACGTGACAGGGCGAGGGCCCGCCGACCATGTGGTCGGCGGGCCCTCGCGGTGTCAGGGGCGTCAGTCGATCGGCGGCTGTTCGCGGCGCGGCTGGGGCGGGGTCGGCATCACCGGCGGCGTCTTCGCGTCGCTGCCCGGCGTGGCGCCGAAGTTGCCGAAGGCGCCCGAAAGGCCCTTGAGGGCGTCGCCGATCTCGCTGGGGACGATCCAGAGCTTGTTGGCGTCGCCCTCGGCGATCTTCGGGAGCATCTGCAGGTACTGGTACGAGAGCAGCTTCTGGTCCGGGTCTCCGGCGTGGATGGACTCGAAGACCGTACGGATGGCCTGGGCCTCGCCCTCCGCGCGCAGCGCCGCGGCCTTCGCCTCGCCCTCGGCCTTGAGGATCGCGGACTGCTTCTCACCTTCGGCGGTGAGGATCTGGGACTGCCGGATGCCTTCGGCGGTGAGGATTGCGGCGCGCTTGTCACGGTCGGCGCGCATCTGCTTCTCCATCGAGTCCTGGATGGAGGTGGGCGGCTCGATCGCCTTGAGCTCGACGCGGTTGACGCGGATGCCCCACTTGCCGGTGGCCTCGTCGAGGACGCCGCGCAGCGCCGCGTTGATCTCCTCGCGGGATGTCAGGGTCCGCTCCAGGTCCATGCCACCGATGATGTTTCGCAGGGTGGTGACCGTGAGCTGCTCGATGGCCTGGATGTAGCTGGCGACCTCGTAGGTGGCCGCCCGCGCGTCCGTCACCTGGTAGTAGATGACGGTGTCGATGTTGACCACCAGGTTGTCCTGGGTGATCACCGGCTGCGGCGGGAACGGCACGACCTGCTCGCGGAGGTCGATGCGGTTGCGGATCGAGTCGATGAACGGGACGACGATGTTCAGGCCCGCGTTCAGCGTGCGTGTGTAGCGGCCGAAGCGCTCGACGATGGCGGCGCTGGCCTGCGGGATGACCTGGATGGTCTTGATCAGCGCGATGAAGACCAACACCACCAGAATGATCAGGACGATGATGATCGCTGACATCGAGTCTCCCGTGCCCCTCGTACCGTTCGTACCGTCGTGGTTCCGGCGCCCTCGCGCCGGAAGATCATGAAGTCTTGCGCGTCGAGTGTGTCAGAACTGCCCACGTGGCGGGGCTGGTTCGGGCCACATATCGGTTCACATGACGATCGCCGTGGCGCCTTCGATCTCGACCACGTCGACCTGGCGGCCCGGTTCGAAGGTGGCGTCGGTGTCGAGGGCGCGGGCGGACCAGATCTCGCCGCCGAGTTTGATGCGGCCGCCCTCCTGGCCGTCGACGCGCTCGACGACGAGGGCCTGTTTGCCCTTCAGCGCCTCGACGCCGGTCGCGAGTTGAGGTTTCTGGGCGCGGTGCCGGGCGGCCACGGGTCGTACGACCGCGATGAGCGCGCACGAGACGACCGCGAACACGATCACTTGGAGGACGACTCCGCCACCCATGCCCGCCGTGACGGCGCCCGCGACGGCGCCGACGGCGAGCATGCCCAGTTCGGGCATGGCGGTGATGACGAGCGGGATTCCGAGTGCGGCCGCCCCGATCAGCCACCACACCCATGCGTCGATGTCTGCCACACGGCCATGGTAGATCGGCAACTGCCGCGCGGACAGGGGCCGTCCGGTCCGCGCGGGGGCGCGTGGACGCTCAGCTCAGGGGCAGACCGGTGGCGGTCCAGCGGCCGTTGTTCTCCTCGACGACCAGCGGGAGGCCGAAGCACTTGGAGAGGTTGCGGGAGGTGAGCTCGAGCTCGATCGGGCCCGCGGCGAGGATCCGGCCCTGACGGATCATCAGGACGTGCGTGAATCCGGGGGCGATCTCCTCGACGTGATGCGTGACCATGATCATCGAGGGGGCGATCGGGTCGCGGGCGAGGCGGCCGAGGCGGCGGACCAGGTCCTCGCGGCCGCCGAGGTCGAGGCCGGCGGCGGGCTCGTCGAGGAGGAGCAGCTCGGGGTCGGTCATCAGGGCGCGGGCGATCAGCGTGCGCTTGCGCTCTCCTTCGGAGAGCGTGCCGAACTTACGGTCCAGGTACTCGTTCATGCCGAGGCGGTCGAGGAACGCGCGGGCGCGCCGCTCGTCCACCTCCTCGTACTCCTCCTGCCAGCCGGCCGTCATGCCGTAGGCGGCGGTGAGCACGGTCTGCAGGACGGTCTGCCGCTTGGGCAGCTTGTCGGCGAGCGCGATGCCGGCCATGCCGATGCGCGGTCGCAGCTCGAAGACGTCCGTGCCGGGCTTGCCGAGGGTCTCGCCGAGGATCGTGGCGGTGCCGGCGCTCGGGTAGAGGTAGCTCGAGGCGACGTTCAGGAGGGTGGTCTTGCCCGCGCCGTTGGGTCCGAGGATGACCCAGCGCTCCCCCTCCTTCACCGACCAGGAGACCTGGTCCACCAGAGCCCGGCCCTCGCGGACCACGGATACGTCCTCCAGCTCCAGTACATCGCTCATGAGCGCGTTGTCTCCCATTGCAGTCTCGTCTGTTCGCCGCGTCCGTCGTGCCTTCGCACTGTTCCTGCTCGGCACGGCCCCCAGGGAAAACCTACGCCACCGCCCCAGCGGTCCATTCCATCGGTCTGGCTTTTGGCGGCTTTGCGGGCTTCTAAGGTGGAGCGCATGCTCACTGAACCACGCTCCGGACGCCTCGCGGCCTGGGGAAATGCCCTTCTTGGCGGATTTGTCGCGCCCGATGACGCGGCGCTCGCGATTGTCGGCGAGGACGCGTCACACCGCGTGGCGGGGCTGCCGGGCGAGGACGGGCCCGTCGGCCTGACGCTGGCGCTCGGCCGCCTGCGGGCGCTGGGCGTCGGCGGGCTGCGCGTGGCACTGCCCGCGCCGGGCCATCCGCTGGGGCTCAGCGGGCCGCCGGAGTTCAATGCGCGGGCCCTGGAGGCCGAGGAGGCGGTGGTCTGTCACGGCGCCGCGCTCGGACTGGTTCCCGAGCTGTACGAGGCCGGTCCCGAGGGCGATGTGCACACCGAGGTGATGTGGCACTGCCTGCCCGTGCGGGAGGCGCCGCCGGCGGATGTGCCCTCGCTCAGCGAGGCCGAGCGGGAGCTGGCGGAGGCGCTGCGGGACGCGACCGAGGTGCTGACGCGGCTCGACGTCGCCGGGTCCGGGCCGGTGTCCGAGGCCGCGGTGGACGCGTACCGGGCGCGGGCCGAGCGGGGGCGCGAGGCGCTCGCGCCGGGGTACCCGGGGCGGGCCGTACGGGTGCTCGAGCTGGCGCAGCGGGTGGGGCTGCTGATCTCCGTGGCGTACGAGAGCGGGCACGGGGGCGCGGTGAGCGCCTCGGAGATGGGGGCGCGGGCGCTCGCGCTGCGCCCGGTGGAGCGGACGGCGCGGCGCGCGCAGGTGGCCGCGTACAACGCGTTCGTGGAGGAGCGGGAGCGGGGCTGAGAGCAGTGACGGAAGGGGAAAGGCCCCCACGGACCGGGTCCGTGGGGGCCTTTCTGTGCCTCGGGGGCAGCGAAGCTCAGTTGTTCGCCGCGGTGTTGCCGAAGGCCGGGTTCAGCAGGCCGATCACGTTGACGGAGTTGCCGTCGACGTTCACCGGGACGTGAACCGGAACGCCGACGTTGTTGCCCGAGCCGACGCCCGGGGAGTTCGCGGCCACGCCGTCGGCGTTCGAGTCGGCGAAGGCGGCACCGGCGGAGGCGCCCGCGGCGATACCGGCGACGGCGACGGCCACGGCGGCCTTCTTGGCGATGTTCATGAGAAGCGTTCCTCCAGATATTGCGGTTCGACCCCAGCCGCGGGGTCGCACGCTGAGAAACGCGCGGGGCGCGCGGCAGACACGGGACGCCCCCTGGATCCGCTCGATTGGATCAATGGACCGACGATTCGACCAGTCGTGCCATCGAACGGGAGAACCATCCCCGGAAAGCGGACCGGCCCCGCGGGGAACACCCCGGGGGCCGGTGAAGCCTGAGCGCGCGTCAGCCGTTGTAGCCGTCGTTCGCGAACGCCGGGTTGAGGGCGCCGATCACCGTGGCGGTGTTGCCCACGGCGTTCACCGGGACGTGGACCGGGACCTGGACCAGGTTGCCGGAGCCGACGCCCGGGGACTTCGCGGCGTGGCCGTGGGCCTGCGCGCCGTCGGTGGCGGAGGCGAGGCCCGCGCCGGCGGCGACAAGGCCACCGGCCACGAGGGTGACGGCCGCGGCCTTCTTCAGGTTCATCACTTCTGGATCCTCCTAGCGGTCGCCGCGACACGACCGCCGCAGCACGCATTGGAGAACGCGGCACCGCCCGAAGGGATGCGCCATTCGGGGGACATCTACACGACGGTATGAATTCCAGAACGGAGTATGACGCTCCGAGTTGCCGCCACTCCGTGCTGCCGCCGCTTCGTGCTGCCGCCGTTTCGGTGTGCCCGCGCGTGCCCCTCAGCCCGTGACGCCGTGCCGCACGGCCCACAGGGCGGCCTGGGTGCGGTCCGCCAGGTCGAGCTTCATCAGGATGTTCGAGACATGGGTCTTCACCGTCTTCTCGGAGAGGACGAGGGCGCGGGCGATCTCCCGGTTCGAGCGGCCGTCGGCGATCAGGCCGAGCACCTCGCGCTCGCGCTCCGTGAGGGAACCGCCTCTCCCCTGCCCGTTGTTGCCGTCCTCCTGCGCGAGCAGGGCGCCCGCCACCTCGGGCTGCAACAGGATGTGGCCCGCGTGGACGGAGCGGATGGCGCCGGCCAGGGCGTCGGGGTCCACGTCCTTGTAGACGTAACCGGCGGCCCCCGCGCGCAGGGCGGGCACGACGGTGCGCTGCTCGGTGAAGCTGGTCACGATCAACACCTTGGCGGGGTTGTCGAGTTCGCGGAGCCGGCGCAGGGCGTCGACCCCGTCCATGACCGGCATCTTGACGTCCATGAGGACGACGTCGGGCTTCAGTTCCTCGGCGCGGGCGACCCCCTCGGCGCCGTCCGCGGCCTCGCCGACGACCTCGATGTCGCCCTGCACCTCCAGGAACGTGCGCAGGCCCCGGCGGACGACCTGGTGATCGTCGACCAGCAGTACCTTGATCGGGTCAGCCACCGGGGACCTCCATCTCGATCGTGGTGCCCTTGCCGGGCTCCGAATCCACTGTGAGCCGGCCGCCGACGCCGCCCGACCGGTCGCGCATGGAGACGAGCCCCAGGTGGCGGCCCGCGCTGCGGATCGCCTTGGGGTCGAAGCCCGCTCCGTCGTCGGTGACGCGCAGCACGGCGCCCTGCCCGCGCTTGTCGAGCGTGACCCGCACCTTCTCGGCTCCGGAGTGGCGCAGCGCGTTGTGCAGCGCCTCCTGGGCGACGCGCAGCAACGCCTCCTCCTGGGCGGCGGGCAGCGCCTTTATGCCGCTGGTGGTGAACGTGACGTGCGCCGAGTGGGCGCGGTCGAGCACCTGGGCCTGCGTGCGCAACGTGGCCACCAGACCGTCCTCGTCGAGCGCGGCGGGGCGCAACTCGACGACCGCCGCGCGCAGTTCGTCCGCCGCCTCCGCCGCGAGCTCCGCCACGTGCCCCAACTCCCCCTTGGCGCGGTCCGGGTCACGGTCCATCAGGGTCGCGGCGGCCTGCGCGGTCAGGCGCAGCGAGAACAGCTTCTGGCTCACCGCGTCGTGCAGTTCGTGGGCGATCCGGGAGCGCTCCTCGGCGATGGTGAGCTCGCGGCTGCGCTCGTAGAGGCGGGCGTTCGTGAGGGCGATGGCGGCGTGCTGGGCGAGGATGCCGAGCAGTTCCTCGTCGTCCTGGGTGAAGCCGCAACCGCCTTGTGGCTTGGGGCAGTTCTTATTGGCGAGGAAGAGGGCGCCGATGGTCTCCTCGCCGTCCTTGATGGGCAGACCGAGGAAGTCCGACATGTCCGGGTGGGCGGAGGGCCAGCCCTCGAAGCGGGGGTCCTCGCGGACGTCGGCGAGGCGCTCGGTCTTCGCGTCGCGCAGCATCGCGGCGAGGATGCCGTGCTGGCGCGGCAGCGGGCCGATGGCCTTCCACGTTTCCTCGCTGACGCCGTCGACGACGAACTGGGCGAAGCCCCCGTGGTCGTCCGGCACGCCGAGCGCCGCGTACTCGGCGTCGAGCAGCTCGCGGGCCGAGGCGACGATCGTCTTGAGGACGTCGCGCACCTCGAGATGCCTGCTCATGGCGAGGAGCGCGGCGCTCACCGCGGCCAAGCCTGTACGTGGACCCTGACTCATGACCTCACCGTACCGGCGGGGTGTGACAGCCGGATCGGACCGATGACGCCCTTCGCCTAGGTCGGTCGGCGTAGGGCGAAGGGCCCTGCGTTGTTGCTGCTCGCGTACGAGGTGCCGAGGGGGTCCGCATTCCTACGTTGAGGACACGACGCACAACGGATGACGTACTCAAGGGGACGGTTGTCATGACGGTAGCGATCATCACGGGGGCCTCGCGGGGGTTCGGGAAGGCGTTCGCCGCGGCGCTGGCCGAGCGGGGCTGGGATCTGGTCCTGGACGCGCGCTCCGCGGGGCCGCTGGAGGAGGCCGCGGCGGAGCTGCGCAAGCACGGCGGAGCGGTGACGGCCGTGCCGGGCGATGTCGCGGACGGCGGGCACCGGGTGGAGCTGGTCGCCGCGGCGCGGGAGTTGGGCGGGCTCGATCTGCTGGTGAACAACGCGAGCGTGCTGGGCGCGGAGCCGCTGGTGCCGCTCGACCGGCATGCGCTGGACGACTTCAGGGCGGCGTTCGAGGTCAATGTGGTGGCGCCGCTCGGGCTGCTCCAGGAGGCGCTGCCGCTGCTGCGCGAGTCGCCGGCCGGGACAGTGATCGCCATGAGTTCGGACGCGGCCACGGAGGCGTACCCCACCTGGGGCGGCTACGGGTCGACGAAGGCGGCCCTCGACCAGCTCACGGCGGTGCTCGCGGTGGAGGAGCCGGGCCTGCGGGTGTGGGCGGTCGACCCGGGCGGGATGCGCACGGAGATGCTGGCGGCGGCCGAGCCGGACGAGGATCTGAGCGAGGTGCCGCGCCCCGAGGACGTGGCCCCCGCCTTCCTGCGGCTCCTGGACCGGCGGCCCGCGAGCGGGCGCTACTCCGCCCCTTCCCTCCTGGAGGCGTGATGGCGCTGGCGCTGCGGGTGCCCGAGGAGCTGTCGGCGCGGGTCCCGGCCGAGCAGCGGGGGCCCGGCCGGGACAGATCGTCCGTACGCCTTCTGGTGTCGCGCGGCACCGCCGCCACCCATCACCGCTTCCCCGAGCTGCCGTCCGTGCTGCGGGCCGGGGACCTGCTCGTCGTCAATACGTCCCCCACGTTGGCGGCCGCCGTGGACGGGCGGCTCGGGCACGCGCGCGTGGTCGTGCACTTCTCGACGCGCGGCGACGACGGGCGCTGGGCGGTGGAGCTGCGGGAGCCGGACGAGCGGGGCACCACGGGGCCGCGCCCCGGCGGGCCCGCCGGGTCCGTGGTCGCACTCCCCGGCGGCGTACGCCTCGTATATGAGGAGCCGCTGGCCGCCGGGAGCGAGCGGCTGTGGTGGGTGCGGGCGTCCGGGGACGTGCCCGCGCTGCTCGGCCGGCGCGGGCGGCCCATCCGCTACTCCTACACGGAGCGGGACCAGCCGCTGGCCGCCTACCAGACGGTGTTCGCGCTGCCGTACGCCGGCGGGGCGGGCAGTGCGGAGATGCCGAGTGCGGCGCGGCCCTTCACGGAGTCGGTCGTGTCGCGGCTCGTGAGCCGGGGTGTGCAGTTCGCGCCGATCACGCTGCACACGGGGGTGGCGTCGGCCGAATCGCACGAGCCTCCTTATGCGGAGCGTTTCGAGGTGCCCGAGGCGTCGGCCCGGCTGATCAACGCCGCGCGGGCCGCGGGGCAGAACGTCATCGCCGTGGGGACCACCGCCGTGCGGGCCGTGGAGTCCGCCGTCGACGGCCAGGGGGTCGTGCGGGCGGCGCGCGGCTGGACGGATCTCGTGGTGACGCCCGAGCGCGGGGTACGGGTGGTGGACGGGCTCCTGACCGGGCTGCACGAGCCGGAGGCCTCTCATCTCCTGATGCTGGAGGCGGTGGCGGGGCGGGCCGCGGTGGACCGTGCGTACGAGGAGGCGCTGCGGGGGCGCTACCTGTGGCACGAGTTCGGCGACGTGCACCTCATCCTTCCGGAGGAGAAGGCTCACGCTGCGCGTTGCAGTGGCAACTGCCGGTGAGTTCGGGATGGGGTGCGTGTGACGCCACCCATAGGGCCCACGTCACGTACGAAGGTCCGTAGTGGATGGCTGAGGGACTTAGGTCCCATGGGAGCACTGGGACAGGAAGTCGGACATCGGCTTCCTGTCCCTTTTCGTACCCCCTCGGCGCACTACCCGGCTTCGTAGATCACACCTTTGCCTCGGCATTTTGCGGCCGCTAAGAATGTCCATCGTTGTTCGGCGCCGCGGGGTCCTACCCGTGGGGTTCGTGTCCTAAACACGACCGCCCGGTCCCCCGGTCGGCGAGCGACTTCCGTTCTTAGAGAGGTCCCCATCTCATGTCCAAGCACGCCAACGCCGGCCATAGTCAGCTGACCCGCACCCACAAGTTCTCGCTCGCCGGTGTCGCCGCTCTCGGTGCCGCCGCCCTCGCGGTGACGCTGGTTCCGGGTCAGGACACCCAGGCTTCGGCGAAGGACGAGACGGTCGCCGCCGCTCCGGTCGCCTTCACCACCGGGGCCGGCACGAAGCAGATCAAGGACGTCCACGCCAGCGTCACCGACCAGCAGGCCGCCGCCAGCGAGAAGGCCAAGCAGGCCGAGGCCAAGGCGAAGGCCCGCCAGGAGGCCGAGGCGAAGAAGAAGGCCGAGGCCGAGAAGGAGGCCAAGGCCGAGGCCCAGGCCGCCGCGAAGGCGAAGGCCGAGGAGCAGGCGAAGAAGGAGCGCGAGGCCCAGGAGGCCGCCGCGCGTGCCGCCGCCCGCAAGCCGGTCTACGCCAACAACCTGGACGGCTGGATCAAGGAATCCCTCGCCATCATGAAGGACAAGGGCATTCCGGGCTCGTACGACGGCCTGCACCGCAACATCATGCGTGAGTCGGGCGGCGACCCGAACGCGGTGAACGGCACGGACATCAACGCCATCAACGGCACGCCGTCCAAGGGTCTGCTGCAGGTCATCCAGCCGACCTTCGACGCGTACCACGTCGACGGCACGCCCAACAATCTGACCGACCCGGTCGCCAACATCGTGGCCGCGGCCAACTACGCGGCCGACAAGTACGGCTCCATCGACAACGTGGACAGCGCGTACTGATCCTGTAGTCGGGACCTCCAGGTCCGGCACACGCTGAACCCCCACGGCACGAAGGGCGGCACCGTACGGTGCCGCCCTTCGTGTTTCTTACGTACGGAGTACGTAAGCCGGTCACTTGCGCATGACCTCCGGCTCGTGGCGCCGCAGCAGGCGCGCGACCGCGAAGCCGCAGGCGACGCCGAGCAGGATCAGGATCGTGAGGTTGAGGCCCCACTGGCCGACCGAGTGCTCCCACAGCGGGTCCAGGTCGTTCGGCTTCTGCGGGTCCCACGGCGGCATCAGGCGGCCGAGGTCCAGGGTGGCCCCCGCGGCGCCGACCGCCCAGCGGGACGGCATCAGCCAGGCGAACTGTTCGAGGCCCACGGTGCCGTAGATCTGGAAGAGCACGCCGGTGAACACGACCTGGACGATCGCGAACATGACGAGCAGCGGCATCGTCTTCTCGGAGGTCTTCACCAGCGAGGAGATGACGAGCCCGAACATCATCGACGTGAAGCCGAGCGCGATGATCGAGATGCACAGCTCGGCGGCCGGCGGCAGCACCAGACCTTCCTTCGGAAGGTCACGCGTCGAGAAGCCGATGGCGCAGATGATGACGCCCTGGACGGCCGTGATGAAGCCGAGGACGATGACCTTGGACATCAGGTACGCGGAGCGGGACAGGCCGGTGGCCCGTTCGCGCTCGTAGATGACCCGCTCCTTGATCAGCTCACGGACCGAGTTGGCCGCGGCCGAGAAGCACATGCCGACCGCGATGATCAGCATGATCGTGCCGGCGTCCCCGTTGAACTTGGCCGGCGGCTTGGGCGGGCCCAGGCCGAAGTCGGCCGGGATGACCACGGAGACGATACCGAGGACCGCGGGCAGGATCACCATCAGCCCCATGAAGCCCTTGTCCGAGGCGATCACCGAGCAGTAGCGGCGGATCAGCGTGATCAGCTGGGAGCCCCAGGGCTGCGTCTTGGGCGGCTTGATCGCGGCGGGCGGCGCCACCGGGTCCGACTGCGCGGCGACGGCGTCGATGTCGGCCGCGTACATCTGGTAGTGCTGCGAGCCCTTCCAGCGGCCCGCCCAGTCGTAGTCGCGGTAGTTCTCGAACGCCGAGAACACGTCGGCCCACGTCTTGTAGCCGAAGAAGTTGAGCGCCTCCTCCGGCGGGCCGAAGTAGGCGACCGCGCCGCCCGGCGCCATCACGAGCAGCTTGTCGCAGAGCGCGAGCTCGGCGACGGAGTGGGTGACGACGAGGACCGTGCGCCCGTCGTCGGAGAGTCCGCGAAGGAGCTGCATGACGTCGCGGTCCATGCCCGGGTCGAGGCCCGAGGTCGGCTCGTCGAGGAAGATCAGCGACGGCTTGGTCAGCAGCTCCAGGGCCACCGAGACGCGCTTGCGCTGGCCACCGGAGAGGGAGGTGACCTTCTTCTCCTTGTGGATGTCCAGCTTGAGCTCGCGCAGCACCTCGTCGATGCGCTGCTGGCGCTCCTGCTCGCTGGTGTCCGCGGGGAAGCGCAGCTTGGCGGCGTACTTGAGCGCCTTCTTGACGGTCAGTTCCTTGTGCAGGATGTCGTCCTGCGGGACCAGACCGATGCGCTGGCGCAGCTCGGCGAACTGCTTGTAGAGGTTCCGGTTGTCGTAGAGGACGTCGCCCTTGTCGGCGGGGCGGTAGCCCGTGAGCGCCTTCAGGAGCGTCGACTTGCCGGAGCCCGACGGGCCGATGACCGCGATCAGCGACTTCTCGGGGACGCCGAAGGAGACGTCCTTGAGGATCTCCTTGCCGCCGTCGACGGTGACCGTCAGATGGCGCGCCGAGAACGAGACGTCACCGGTGTCGACGAACTCCTCGAGCCGGTCGCCGACCAGGCGGAACGTCGAGTGCCCTACGCCCACGATGTCGGTCGGGCCGAGCAGTGCCGTGCCGCCCTTGGGGATCGGCTGGCCGTTCACGTACGTGCCGTTGTGCGAGCCGAGGTCGTGGATCTCGAAGCGGCCGTCGGGCGACGCGTGGAACTCGGCGTGCAGCCGCGAGACCTGGAGGTCGGAGACGACCAGCTCGTTCTCCAGGGAGCGGCCGATGCGCATGACGCGGCCCAGTGCCAGCTGGTGGAACGTGGTGGGGCTGCGGTCGCCGTACACGGGCGGGGCCCCCGCGACCCCGCCGGCGGCCTGCTGCTGCGGCACCTTCTGCGCCTGGGGCCGCTGCTGCCACTCCTGCTGCGGCTCCTGGCGCTGCTGCGGCGCCTGCTGGGACCAGCTCGGCTGCTGCTGGTACTGCTGCGGAGGCGGCTGCTGCGCGAGGCCCGCGGCCTGCTGCTGCGCCTGGTGCGGCGAGGCAACGGCGGCGGCGCGGGCGCTGCCCTGTGCGGTCAGGCACGGGCCGTCGGTGGAGTTGCCCAGGTGCACGGACGAGCCGGGGCCGATCTCCATCTGGTGGATCCGCTGCCCCTGCACGAAGGTGCCGTTGGTCGAGCCGTGGTCCTCGATGACCCAACTGCGGCCGCCCCAGCTGATCGTGGCGTGACGCCAGGACACCCGGGCGTCGTCGAGCACGATGTCGCCCTGCGGATCGCGTCCGAGGGTGTACGGCCTGGACGCGTCGAGCGACCAGGTCCTGCCATTCAATTCCAGTACGAGTTCAGGCACTCCATGCCCCACTGAGTTGTCCCCCGAGTTTTGCCCCGTCATGGGGAGTCTAGGGATGTCGAACATCGTGAGGAACTATTTCAGGAAGCCCTCCGTGACCGAAAGGCGGGCCTTGCGCCGAGCCCGTTCGTATCTCCCGTACGCCCCTTGGCTCCCGCCCCGTTGACGGTACGCATGCGGCCCCGGAGAGTGGTACTCGCCCACAACTCCCTACGGATCATGAGCAACTGGGGCCTTGGGGACAGGGTGGGGCGGATCGGGGGGTCCTTGATGGCCTTGGCGGAGAGCGGCCAAGGGGCGAGGCGGCGCGCAGGCGTGCCCGTCGGTGATGTCCTGCTGTCCGCCGTGGCCGCGGTGAGCTGGGCGTTCATCGCGATGGCCGGAGTCGCGGCGCTCGGCCTGCACTTGCTGGAGGCGGACACGGTCGCTTCGCTCGGGCCGATGACGGCGGCCGTGGTGGCGCTCGGGGCGGGCGGTCGCGTGACGCCGTCCGGGGACGTGTCGGCCTTCGGGCTCGAGGGCGCGCAGGCGGACACCTCGATCGATGTCTGGCCGCTCGGTGTGGGCCTGGTGGGGGCGCTCGCGCTGAGCTGGTTCTTCCTGCGTTCCCTGCGGGCGGCGGGGGTCGAGGTCTCCCCCGGCGAACTTCTCGCGCGCGCGGGCGCGCTGGTGACGCTCTTCGTGGCGATGATGGGCGGCCTCGCCTGGGCCGGGCACGACATCATCACGATCGACGGATCGCAGCTGGGGCTCGACGACATCACGGGCGGCGGACAGGGGCTCCCCGACGACATCGCGGACAAACTGCCCGGCGGGATCGGCGAGTTGCTGCCCGACAAGGTCGGCGATCTGGTCGACGCGAAGGCGTCCGTCGGGTTCACCGTGGAGACGGTCCCCTCGCTGCTCGGCGGCGCGGCGTTCGCGGTGGGGGTCCTCGTCATCGCTCTGCTCGCGTCGCGGCGCACTCCGCTGCCGCGCGCGCTCGCCCCGCTGCACAGGACCGTCCGCCCGGCCGCCTCGGCGCTCGTCGCGGTGCTGCTGATGGCGGTCGTCGCGGGCCTGGCGGCAGCGGCGTACGCGCTGATCGGCGACGACCATCCGAAGCGGATCGCGGGCGCCGCGCTGCTGGGGGCGCCCAACGGGGTGTGGCTCGGTATCCCCATCGGCCTCTTCGTGCCCTGGGACGGCAAGGCGACGGGCGAGCTGGCGAAGCTGCTCCCGGATCCGCTGGACGAGCTGCTCGGGGCGGCGGCGAACGAGCCGGTGACGCTGGGGCGGCTCGCCGAACTCGACGGCAGGGTGTGGCTGTTGGGTGTCGCGGTGGCCGTCATGATGCTGCTGGCCGGGGTGCTGACGGCGGTGCGCTCGCCCGTGACGCGGGGCGTATGGGGGTTCGCGGGGCGGTGCGCGTTGCGGCTCGGGGGCGTGACGGCGCTCGCGCTGCCGCTCCTTGTGTGGCTCACCGACGTGTCGGCGGGGGCCTCGCTCTCCGTCCTCGGCTTCGACGCGTTCGGGGCGGGCATCGAGCTGCACGGGCGGGCCGGGGCGGCGGTACTGCTCGGGGCGGCGTGGGGGGCGGGAGCGGGGGCGCTCGGAGCGGTGCTTGCGTATGCGACCGGGAGGGCTCGGCCGGCGCCGTCCTCGGACGGTGGGCCGTCCGGGCCGGCGGGGCCGTATCAGCCCAGTCGTCCCTATCGGCCGGCCAATCCGGATACGAATCCGTATCTCCGGCCGTACGACCCGTGACGGGTGGTCCGGGGTTGCGGTCGCGGGGCTCTGCCCCGGACCCCGCGCCTCGATCGCCGGCGGGGCTCAGATGGTGGGCGTGATTGCCGGGTCCGTACACAGGCCCGATAACGTAGGGCCCATCATGAGCGCTTCGCAGCCCCAGCCCACCGCTGATGCCCCTCCCGTGGACGTTCCGGCGGATGTCCCCACTCTTCTGGTCAAGATCTTCGGCAAGGACCGGCCCGGAATCACCGCCGGGCTCTTCGACACCCTCGCCGCCTACTCCGTCGATGTCGTCGACATCGAGCAGGTCGTCACGCGCGGCCGCATCGTCCTGTGCGCCCTGGTGACCCAGCCGCCGGCCGGGCTCGAGGGAGATCTGCGGTCGACCGTCCACAGCTGGGCGGAGTCGATGAAGATGCAGGCGGAGATCATCTCCGGCATCGGCGACAACCGTCCGCGCGGCACGGGCCGCTCCCACGTCACCGTCCTCGGCCACCCGCTCACCGCCGAGTCGGCCGCGTCGATAGCGGCCGCGATCACCGGCACCGGCGGCAACATCGACCGCATCTTCCGACTCGCGAAGTACCCCGTGACGGCCGTCGAGTTCGCGGTGTCCGGCACCCCGACGGAGGCGCTGCGCACCGTCCTCGCCATAGAGGCCGCGAAGCTGGGCGTGGACGTGGCGGTCGTCTCGGCGGGGCTGCACCGGCGCGCGCAGCGGCTCGTCGTGATGGACGTCGACTCGACGCTCATCCAGGACGAGGTGATCGAGCTGTTCGCGGCGCACGCGGGCTGCGAGGACAAGGTCGCCGAGGTGACGGCGGCGGCGATGCGCGGCGAGCTCGACTTCGAGCAGTCGCTGCACGCGCGCGTGGCGCTGCTCGCGGGCCTCGACGCCTCGGTCGTGGAGAAGGTGCGCAGCGAGGTCCGGCTGACGCCGGGGGCGCGGACCCTCATCCGTACGCTCAAGCGGCTCGGCTACCAAGTGGGGGTCGTCTCGGGCGGGTTCACGCAGGTCACGGACGACCTGAAGGAGCGCCTCGGGCTCGACTTCGCGCAGGCGAACACGCTGGAGATCGTCGACGGGAAGCTGACCGGCAGGGTCACGGGCGAGATCGTGGACCGCGCGGGCAAGGCGCGCCTGCTGCGGCGGTTCGCCACCGAGGCCGGGGTGCCGCTGGAGCAGACGGTCGCGATCGGCGACGGCGCGAACGACCTGGACATGCTGAACGCGGCCGGGCTCGGCGTCGCCTTCAACGCCAAGCCGGTCGTGCGGGAGGCCGCGCACACCGCGGTGAACGTGCCGTTCCTCGACACGGTGCTCTATCTGCTGGGCATCACGCGCGAAGAGGTCGAGGCCGCCGACACCCTGGAGCCGTAGGACAGCGTGCGTGGGGCCCGGTACCGGTGACCGGTACCGGGCCCCACGTCGTACGTGTGACGGAACGGGCGGTGGCGGTTACTCGCTCGGCGCCCAGTAGTCGACGAGCGTGGCGGTGCCGGGCTCCAGGCTCTTCCACGGTCCGGTGAACGTGAGCACGGAGAACGCGGCGGTCGGGAAGCCGCGCCGGTTCAGCCGCTGCTGGGCGTCGCCCTCGGCCTCCGCGGCGAGGATCTCGGAGAGGGCCTGCACACCGGGGTTGTGGCCGATCAGCACGGCGTCGTGCACGTCGTCCGGCGTCTCGTTCAGCAGCGCGATCAGTTCGCCGGGCGACGCCTCGTAGATTCGCTCCTCGTACACGGTCTTCGGTCGCTCCGGCAGCTCCTGAACGGCGAGCTTCCAGGTCTCACGGGTACGCGTGGCGGTCGAGCACAGGGCCAGGTCGAAGGTGATGCCTGCGTCGGCCAGCTTGCGGCCGGCGACGGGGGCATCCCTGCGGCCCCGCTCGGCGAGCGGCCGCTCATGATCGGAGACCTGCGGCCAATCCGCCTTGGCATGCCGGAAAAGGACAATCCTGCGGGGTTCTGCGACGCTCATGCGTCCCAGCTTCGCATGAAACCCTCGGCCGAGCGCAGGGAGTTGACGGGGTCGCCCGGCATGAGTGAACGGTGTACAGAACCTAGGGCCCGTCTTCAAACTCCCGTCTGCGTCGCGGCGTCTGGCACGCACGCTCGCGGCGTTGCCGAAAAGCCCGAGTAGCTCCGCTACTAGGACTTCCCGGCGCCTTGCGATCGCACGCACCAGACGCCGCGACGCCGCCCTTCGGGCGACGACGGGAGTTCGAAGACAGGCCCTAGGGGAGCACCAGATCCCTGGCGTGGGCCAGGATCTGCACGATGCTCGGGTCGCCGGAGGCGGCCTGGGCGTCGGCCGGGTTGAGGATCAGCAGGAGCAGTGCCACGAAGGCCACGGCCGGGAGCACGATCGCCCACCACGGCAGCCGGATGTCGACGCGACCCGGGGCTGCCGTGCGGGGCCGGGTGTACGTGGGGGCTGACATCGACATGGCTGCTGCCTCCGGGGCCTGGGTCCGTATGCGCTTCGTCCGGTGTGCCGACGATCTCGGCGACACTTCGAAGGTACGCAGCCGGGGGCCCCGGTCCCATCCGGTGATCCACCCACTTCACCCTGACACTGGCCCCCTAGGGGATGGTGGAGTTAACCCCACCCCGCCCCCGGGGACCGGTCCTACGGTGCGGCGATGGACGCGATGATGCCGACGACGACGGTGATGGCCAGCATCCCGCCGAGCACGAGGAGCAGCTTCTTCTGGCCGTTCTGGGGGTTCGGCTCGAGCACAGGCGACATGCGCCAAGTGTCGCACCTGTCCCCGCCCCTCAGGACGCCGGGGCCGCCTTGGGCGCCGTGTCCGCCTCGTCCTCGACGGTGCGATTGCGACCCGCGAACACGCCCACCACGATCTGCGGCACCATCAGCGCGGCCATGAGCGCGATGGGCGCGCCCCAGCCGCCGCTGTGCTGGTAGAGGACGCCGACGAGCAGCGGTCCGGGGATCGAGATCAGGTAGCCGGTGGACTGCGCGAAGGCGGACAGCTTGGCGACGCCCGCGCCCGTGCGGGCACGCATGCCGACCATGGTCAGCGCGAGCGGGAAGGCGCAGTTGGAGATGCCGAGGAGGATCGCCCACGCCCAGGCGCCGGAGGCCGGGGCGACGTACAGGCCCGCGTAGCCGGCGAGACCGCACAGGCCGAGGGCGATCACCATCGGGCCCTGGCTGGGCAGCCGGGCGGCCATCCGCGGGATGACGAAGCCGAGCGGGATCCCCATCGCCATGGTGACGGCGAGCAGGACGCCCGCGGTGGACGCGGAGACACCCGAGTCGCGGAAGATCTGCGCCATCCAGCCCATCGTGATGTACGCGGCCGTGGCCTGGAGCCCGAAGAAGACGGCGAGCGCCCAGGCGGTACGGCTGCGGGCGATGCGCAGACCGGTGCCCTCCGCGGCCGTCGTGGTCTCGGCGGCGGGCGCCGCGGCGGCCGCCAGGGTGGTGGTGTCCTTCTTGCGGACGAGCGGCAGCCAGGCCAGGGCGGCCGCGACGGCCACCACCGCCCACACGGCGAGCCCGGCCTGCCAGCTTCCGCCGAGCGCCGAGGTCACCGGCACCGTCGCCGCGGCCGCGGTGGACGTGCCGAGCGCGAGGGCCATCGAGTACAGGCCGGTCATGGTGCCGACCTTGTCGGGGAACCAGCGCTTGACGATGACCGGCATCAGGACGTTGCTGACCGCGATGCCCATCAGGCCGAGTGCGCTGGCCACGAGGAAGCCGGCGGTGCCGCCGGTGAACGGGCGGACGACGAGGCCCACGGCGATGGCGAACATGCCGGCGCAGACGACGGCGCTCGGGCCGAAGCGCTTGGCGAGCCGGGGCGCCATCACGCCGAAGATCGCGAAGCAGAGCGGGGGCACGGAGGTGAGCAGTCCGGCGACGCTGCCGCTCATCCCGAGCCCGTCCCGGACCTCTTCGAGGAGGGCGCCGAGGCTGGTGATGGCGGGCCGCAGGTTCACCGCGGCGAGCACGATGCCGACCATGACCAGTCGGACCACCCACGCGCGCGGGGCGGCCTGCTCGGTCCGCAGGGGGGTCTCGGGGTCGGCGCTCGGTGGTGCCATCGTCGGGGTTTCCTCACTAGCCATGAGGCCATCTTAGAATCATGGGATGATTGGCTGTCCAATCGGTTCTCCCCCGCACGTCCCCCACCCAAGGAACGTCATGCCGCTGACCTCTCCCCAGCGCTCGGCCCTGTCCGAGCAGGTCATCTCCGCCCTGCGCGCCCAGATCTCCTCGGGCGAGTGGCCGGTGGGCTCCCGGATCCCGACGGAGCCCGAGCTCGTGGAGCAGCTGGGTGTGGCCAGGAACACGGTGCGGGAGGCGGTCCGCGCGCTCGCGCACAACGGCCTCCTGGACATCCGGCAGGGCTCGGGCACGTACGTCGTGGCGACGAGCGAGCTGGCGGGCGTCATGCAGCGGCGGTTCGCGGAGGCCGCCCCGCAGGACATCGCGGAGCTGCGCGCCACGCTGGAGTCGAGCGCTGCGAAGTTCGCGGCGGAGCGGCGCACCGAGCGCGACCTGAAGCAGCTCGACGCGCTCCTTGTACGGCGCGAGGACGCCTGGTCGTCCGGGGACACCGAGGCGTTCGTGTCGGCGGACGCGACGTTCCACCTGGCCGTGGTGGCCGCGTCCCACAACGAGGTGCTGACGGCGATGTACGCGGACCTCGGCGAGGTCATGCGGGACTGGCTGCGCGAGGACGTGGGCGAGGAGCTCACCGCGGAGAACCACATGGACCACGCGACGCTCGTCGACGCGATCCGGGCCGGCGACGCCGAGGCCGCCGCCAAGGAGGCCGCGCGCTATCCGTTCGACTGCCGCCCCGGCCGGCTCAGCGTGCCGTCTTGTGGTGACTGACCCACGCGGTCCGCACGCTCTTCCAGCACCGGCCGTCCATCCGCAGCGTCTCGGCCGGGAACACCGCCTTCGGGCGTGAATCGGTGTCGATGTCCCACCACTTCGCGCACTCGATGTGCAGGGCGACGCGGTCGACCGTCGGGTACGGGTTGTGGCAGATGGCGCTCACGAGGTCGCCGTCGATGTCGACCCGGCAGGCCGCGCCGGACCGCTCCCGCTTCTTGTCGGCCACGCGCGCGTGGCCGCCCTTTTCGGCTGTCGCCCCCTGCGCGGGGGCACATGCGGCGAGGTAGGGCAGCGATATGAGCAGGACGACGGCGGCGGTGAAACGGGGGTGCACACGCACGTAGGGACCTCCTCGCACCAGCGTGCGTGGAGGTCCCTACGGCCCGCCCGGCCGGTGGGCCGAACGAGTGAGCCAGATGTCAGGCGCCGATGGCGTGCAGACCGCCGTCGACGTGCACGATCTCGCCCGTCGTCTTCGGGAACCAGTCCGAGAGCAGCGCGACGACGCCGCGGCCGGCCGGCTCCGGGTCCTCGAGCTTCCACTCCAGCGGGGAGCGGGAGTCCCACACCGACGCCAGCTCGCTGAAGCCCGGGATCGACTTCGCGGCCATGGAGCCGAGCGGACCCGCCGAGACCAGGTTGCAGCGGATGTTCTGCTTGCCCAGGTCGCGCGCCATGTAGCGGCTGGTGGCCTCCAGGGCGGCCTTGGCCGGGCCCATCCAGTCGTACTGCGGCCAGGCGAACTTGGCGTCGAAGGTCAGGCCGACGACGGAACCGCCCTCGGTCATCAGCGGCAGCAGCGCCGTCGTCAGCGACTTCAGGGAGAAGGCGGAGACGTGCATGGCCGTGGAGACGGACTCGAACGGCGTGTTCAGGAAGTTGCCGCCGAGGGCGTCCTGCGGCGCGAAGCCGATGGAGTGCACGATGCCGTCGAGACGGTCGCCGAGCTGCTCACGGACCTGGCCCTCCAGGCGGGCGAGGTGCTCGTCGTTCGAGACGTCGAGCTCCAGGACCTTGACCTTGTCGGGCTCCGGCAGCTTCTTGGCGATGCGCTCGGTGAGCGTCGGCCGCGGCCAGGCGGTGAGGATGATCTCCGCACCCTGCTCCTGGGCCAGCTTCGCGGTGTGGAAGGCGATGGAGGACTCCATCAGCACACCGGTGATGAGGATCTTCTTGCCCTCGAGGATTCCAGCCATGGTTCAGTGACCCATTCCCAGTCCGCCGTCAACCGGGATGACGGCTCCAGTGATGTACGCGGCGTCGTCGGAGGTCAGGAACTTCACCACTGAGGCAATCTCCTCGACCTGCGCGTACCGGCCGAGCGGCACCTGCGACACGATGCCCTGGCGCTGCTCGTCGGTGAGCGCCTGGGTCATGTCGGTGTCCACGAAACCGGGCGCGACGACGTTGAAGGTGATGTTGCGCGAACCTAGCTCACGGGCGAGCGAGCGGGCGAAACCGACCAGGCCCGCCTTCGAGGCGGCGTAGTTCGCCTGCCCCGCCGAACCGAGCAGCCCGACGACCGAGGAGATCAGGACCACGCGGCCCTTCTTGGCGCGCAGCATGCCGCGGTTGGCGCGCTTCACGACCCGGAAGGTGCCGGTGAGGTTGGTGTCGAGGACGGTCTCGAAGTCCTCCTCGGACATGCGCATGAGGAGCTGGTCCTTGGTGACGCCGGCGTTGGCGACGAGGACCTCGACGTTGCCGTGCTTCTCCTCGATCTCCTTGTACGCGGCGTCCACCTGCTGGGTGTCCGTGATGTCGCAGCGGACGGCGAGGGCGCCGGCGTCGACGAGCTCCTTGGGGGGCTCTCCGGAGCGGTAGGTGAAGGCCACCTTGTCGCCCTGCTCCAGGAAGGCCTGGGCGATGGCGAGGCCGATGCCCCGGTTTCCCCCGGTGACGAGAACCGAGCGGCTCAACG
This sequence comes from Streptomyces sp. NPDC059897, assembly GCF_042730865.1. Taxonomy (NCBI): domain Bacteria; kingdom Bacillati; phylum Actinomycetota; class Actinomycetes; order Kitasatosporales; family Streptomycetaceae; genus Streptomyces; species Streptomyces sp. NPDC059897. Next base: position 23,607 of record NZ_JBHWKQ010000034.1, read on the forward strand.
GATCACCCTTTCGTTCGGCGGTCAGGTACGTCTTGAACCTATCCGGCCGCGACACCGGGTGCCGAATCCGGGGGCGACAGGGCGAGGGGGTGCTGTCTGTGGGGTTCCCACAGACAGCACGTGTCGTGGTTCACTCACACGCACCGCGCCGCCTGTGCCGTGACAGAAGGGGAAGCCGCCCATGGCCCATGAGATCGATCAGTCGTTCCTCGCACTGCCCCTACGGGCACTCGCCGACGCCGCCCTCGCGCGCGCACGCGCGTTGGGAGCGGAGCACGCGGACTTCCGGCTCGAGCGGGTGCGCGGCGCTTCGGTGCGGCTGCGGGACGCCAGGCCGTCGGGGTCGTCGGACATCACCGACCTGGGATACGCCGTGCGCGTCGTACACGGCGGGACCTGGGGGTTCGCCTCCGGTGTCGATCTGACGATGGGCGGTGCGGCGAAGGTGGCCTCGCAGGCCGTCGCGATGGCCAAGCTGAGCGCTCAGGTCATCAAGGCGGCAGGCTCGGACGAGCGCGTGGAGCTGGCGGACGAGCCGGTGCACGCGGAGAAGACCTGGGTCTCCTCGTACGAGATCGATCCCTTCACCGTGCCGGAGGAGGAGCGGGCCGGGCTGCTCGCCGACTGGAGCGCGCGGCTGCTCTCGGCGGACGGGGTGTCCCATGTGGACGCCTCCTTGTACTGCGTTCACGAGAACAAGTTCTACGCGGACACCGCGGGGACCGTCACGACGCAGCAGCGCGTGCGGCTGCACCCGGAGCTGACCGCGGTCGCGGTGGACGACTCCAGCGGCGAGTTCGACTCCATGCGCACGATCGCGCCGCCGGTGGGGCGCGGCTGGGAGTACCTCACCGGGACCGGCTGGGACTGGGATGCGGAGCTCGCCGAGATCCCCGAACTGCTGGCCGAGAAGATGCGCGCGCCGAGCGTGAAGGCGGGCGCGTACGACCTGGTCGTCGACCCGTCCAACCTCTGGCTGACGATCCACGAGTCCATCGGGCACGCCACCGAACTCGACCGCGCGCTCGGCTACGAGGCGGCGTACGCGGGCACCTCCTTCGCCACCTTCGACCAGCTCGGCAAGCTCAAGTACGGCTCCGAGATCATGAACGTGACCGGTGACCGCACCGCCGAGCACGGGCTCGCCACCATCGGGTACGACGACGAGGGGGTGGCCGCGCAGTCCTGGGACCTGGTGAAGGACGGGACGCTCGCCGGGTACCAACTCGACCGCCGCATCGCCAAGTTGACCGGCTTCGAGCGCTCCAACGGCTGCGCGTACGCGGACTCCCCCGTCCATGTCCCCGTGCAGCGCATGGCCAATGTGTCGCTCCAGCCTGATCCGGGCGGGCTCCCCACGGAGGACCTGATCGCGGGGGTCGACCGGGGGCTCTACCTGGTCGGCGACCGGTCGTGGTCGATCGACATGCAGCGCTACAACTTCCAGTTCACGGCGCAGCGCGCGTACGCGATCCGGGGCGGGAAGCTCGCCGGGCAGGTGCGGGACTTCGCGTACCAGGCGACGACGACCGACTTCTGGGGCTCCATGGCGGCGGTCGGCGGCCCGCAGACGTACGTCCTCGGCGGCGCCTTCAACTGCGGCAAGGCCCAGCCGGGCCAGGTCGCGTCCGTCTCGCACGGCTGCCCCAGCGCGCTCTTCAAGGGCGTCAACATCCTCAACACGACTCAGGAGGCGGGTCGATGAGCCGCGCCACGTCCGGGACCAAGCCGTACGAGATCGTCGAGCGCGCCCTGGAGCTGTCGCGGGCGGACGGCTGCGTGGTCATCGCCGACGAGACCTCCACCGCCAACCTCCGCTGGGCGGGCAACGCGCTCACCACGAACGGCGTGACGCGCGGGCGCACCCTCACCGTCGTCGCGACGGTCGACGGCAAGGAGGGCACGGCGTCCGGCGTCGTGTCCCGGGCTGCCGTGACGGCGGCCGACCTGGAGCCGCTGGTGCGCGCCGCCGAGGAGGCCGCCGCCAAGGCCGGGCCCGCCGAGGACGCGCAGCCGCTGATCGGCGACGTACCGCACTCCCCCGACTTCACGCAGGCGCCCGCCGAGACCTCGTCCGCCGTCTTCGCGGACTTCGCGCCCGCCCTTGGCGAGGCGTTCGCACGCGCGCGTGCCGGTGGACGCGAGCTCTACGGGTTCGCCAATCACGAGCTGACCAGCAGCTATCTCGGTACGTCTGCGGGTCTTCGGCTGCGGCACGACCAGCCCAACGGCACCCTTGAGCTGAACGCCAAGTCGCACGGGCGCAAGCGGTCCGCGTGGGCGGGGCGCTCCACGCGGGACTTCAAGGACGTCGACCCGGCCGCGATGGACGCGGAGCTGGCCACCCGGCTCGGGTGGGCGGAGCGGCGCATCGACCTGCCCGCCGGGCGGTACGAGACGCTGCTGCCTCCGACCGCCGTGGCGGATCTGCTGATCTACCAGATGTGGTCGTCGGGGGCCCGGGACGCGACCGAGGGCCGCACCGTGTTCTCCAGGCCCGGCGGCGGTACGCGGGTGGGCGAACGGCTCAGCGAGCTGCCGCTGACCCTGCGCAGCGACCCGCACGAGCCGGGCCTCGAATCGGCGCCGTTCGTCCTCGCGCACTCCTCCAGCGACGCCTCTTCGGTGTTCGACAACGGGCTGCCCGTCGGCGCCACCGACTGGATCCGCGCAGGGGAGCTCGCGCGCCTCACGACGACCCGGCACAGCGCCGCGCTCACCGGACAGCCCGTCGCTCCCGCGATCGACAACCTGATCCTCGACGGCGGCGGCGCGAAGTCCCTCGACGAGATGGTCGCCGGGACCGGGCGGGGCCTGCTGCTCACCTGCCTCTGGTACATCCGCGAGGTCGATCCGGCGACGCTGCTGCTCACCGGGCTCACCCGGGACGGCGTGTACCTCGTGGAGAACGGCGAGGTCGTCGGCGAGGTGAACAACTTCCGGTTCAACGAGTCGCCGGTCGGCCTGCTCGGCCGGGCCACGGAGGCCGGGCGGACGGAAAAGACGCTGCCGAGGGAGTGGGGGGACTGGTTCACTCGTGCCGCGATGCCCGCGCTGCGGGTGCCGGACTTCAACATGAGCTCGGTCAGCCAGGGCGTCTGAGGCGAGGTCGTACGGAGCCGTCGATGCGGCGGCCGTACGGCACTGTCGGTGGGCGCCCATAGACTGGCAGGGTTCCAGCAGACCCGGGGGTCCGGGGGCACCCCCCGGGAAAACGCAGCAAGGAGAACCAGAACCGTGACCGACATCGTCGACGACCTGAAGTGGCGTGGCCTGTGGGCCCAGTCCACTGACGAGGACGCACTGCGCAAGGCGCTCGCGGACGGTCCGGTCACGTTCTATTGCGGCTTCGACCCGACCGCGGCCTCCCTGCACGTCGGGCACCTGGTGCAGGTCCTCACGATGCGCCGGCTCCAGCACGCGGGCCTGCGCCCGCTCGCGCTGGTGGGCGGGGCCACGGGCCAGATCGGCGACCCGCGCCCGACGGCGGAGCGCACGCTGAACGACCCGGAGACGATCAAGCTCTGGGTCGCCCGCCTGCGCTCGCAGATCGAGCCGTTCCTCGACTTCGAGGGTGAGAACGCGGCGACGATGGTGAACAACCTGGACTGGACCGCGGGCATGTCCGCGATCGAGTTCCTCCGGGACATCGGCAAGCACTTCCGGGTCAACAAGATGCTGACCAAGGACTCCGTGGCCCGCCGCCTGGAGTCCCAGGAGGGCATCAGCTACACGGAGTTCAGCTACCAGCTCCTCCAGGGCATGGACTTCCTGGAGCTGTACCGCCGCTACGGCTGCACGCTCCAGCAGGGCGGCTCCGACCAGTGGGGCAACCTCACGGCCGGGCTCGACCTGATCCACCGCCTGGAGCCGGAAGCGCAGGCGCACTGCATCGCGACGCCGCTGATGGTGAAGGCGGACGGCACCAAGTTCGGCAAGTCCGAGGGCGGCGCCATCTGGCTCGACCCGGAGATGACGACGCCGTACGCGTTCTACCAATTCTGGCTGAACACGGACGACCGGGACATCTCCAAGTACATGCGGATCCTGTCCTTCAAGTCCCGCGAGGAGCTGGAGGAGCTGGAGGCGCAGACCGAGGAGCGGCCGCAGGCCCGTGCCGCGCAGCGCGCGCTGGCCGAGGAGCTGACGACGCTGGTGCACGGCGCCGACTGGACGGCCGCCGTGATCTCCGCGTCGAAGGCGCTGTTCGGCCAGGGCGACGGGAACCTGGCGGACCTGGACGAGGCGACGCTCGCGGCGGCCCTCTCCGAGCTGCCGAAGGCCGAGATCACCGAGCTCGGCCCGGTCGTCGACCTGTTCGCCGAGGTCGGCCTCGTGGCCAGCAAGTCGGCCGCGCGCCGCACGGTGAAGGAGGGCGGCGCGTACGTGAACAACGTGAAGGTCGCCGCCGAGGACTTCGTGCCCGGCGCGGACGAGCTGCTGCACGGCCGGTGGCTGGTGCTGCGGCGCGGCAAGAAGAACCTCGCGGCCGTGGAGGTCAAGGGCGCGTAGGGTTCCCGCCCGCGCATCCGCCCCGCACACCCGGAAGGCCCGGCCCGCCACTCAGGCGGTGCCGGGCCTTCACCCGTTTCCGGGCCTCGCTCTCGCTTCTGGGCCTTGCTGTCGCTTCTAGGCCTTGCTCTTGTTTCCGCGCAGCGCCACCCACAACCGGTCGCCCACGCCCACCACGACCACCGCTCCGATCAGCTGCAACAGATGACGGATCCAGTCGATGCCCTTGGTGTCGTTGACTCCCATGCCCGTGGCCGCCCAGTTGCCCAGGACGCTGCCGATGATGCCGAAGACCACCGTCAGCCAGAGCGGGATCTGCTGCTTGCCCGGCAGGATCGCCTTCGCGATCAGGCCAAGCACCAGGCCCACGATGATCGCCCACAACCAGCTCATGTCGTTGCCTCCTCGCACGGTGCGGGGGCGCTCAGCGGCCGCCCACGCGATCAGTCTCGCCGCGTACGCCATACGGCGCATGTCGGACGGCTCCGTACGTGGTACAGCGCAGGCCACGCTCCCGGATCAGGCCCGCCCCGGTCTCGTAGCCGACGCATACCGGGCGTACCGTGGACGCAGTCCGGTCCGGGGAGCGTCCGGCGAGCTGGCGGGTGGTGGAATGTGATGCGGAAGCGCAAGGACAGCGGTGGGGCAGAGGTTTTCCGGATCACGGGAGCCCGGCAGGGCCTCGCCGACGATGTCCGTGGCCGGCAGCGCCGGTACATCATCTCGATGTCGGTCCGCACCGTTTCGGTGATCCTCACGGCCGTGCTGTGGAACGTGGAGCGGCACGTCGCCATCGTGACGCTGGTGCTCGGCGTGCTCCTCCCCTACGTCGCCGTGGTCTTCGCCAACGCCGGCCGGGAGAACGCCCCCTCGCTTCCGTCGACCTTCGTGCCCGCGCCCTCGCGCCCCATGATCTCGCCGGTACCGGCCGCGGACCCCGCGGAATCCGCCCCGGAGGACCGGGCCTGAGCGACGGCCGCGCCCGGCGTGCAAGCGGTCGACAAAGCTCAAGAAAAGCTCAGATCAATCATGTTGTTCCGGTGCCGGGCGGCGGGTCCCGCGTGACATACTGCGTGAGCGCTCCGCATCCCCCGTCGGAGCGACGGACCGACGCCGGGCAGCTCCCCCCGTGGCTGCTCGGCGTCGCCATTTCCGGGGCGTTTAAGGTTGACGCGTGAACCTCGCGAACCTCTCCGGACCGTCGCCCGAAACTCCCCAGTGCTCGGCCAAGGGCTGTCGCGCCGACGCCGTGTGGGTGCTCGCGTGGAACAACCCGAAGCTGCACACGCCGGAGCGCCGCAAGACCTGGCTGGCGTGCGACGAGCACCGCGAGCACCTGACCAAGTTCCTCGGCGTGCGCGGGTTCCTGAAGGACGTCGTGGCGCTGGCGGAGTGGGAAGCGCCGGACACCGAGGGCTGAGCCCTCGCCCCCTCAGCCGCCGATCGCCGACATCGGGCGGTCCGGCTGCAGGAACGAGGGGTCGTCGAGGCCCGAGCCCGCCTTCTTGCCCCACATGGCGCGCTTCCAGATCGCGGCCAGCTCCTCGTCCGGCATGTCGGAGCGCAGGGCCGCCCGCAGGTCCGTCTCCTCCGTGGCGAACAGGCAGGTGCGGACCTGGCCGTCCGCCGTGAGCCGCGTGCGGTCGCAGGCCGAGCAGAACGGGCGGGTCACCGAGGCGATGACGCCGACGCGATGCGGTCCCCCGTCCACGATCCAGCGCTCGGCGGGAGCCGATCCGCGCTCGCCGGCCCCTTCCTCCGTCAGCTCGAAGCGCGTACGCAGCGAGGCCAGGATGTCGCCCGCGGTGATCATGCCCTCGCGCTTCCAGCCGTGCTGGGCGTCGAGCGGCATCTGCTCGATGAAGCGCAGCTCGTAGTCGTGCTCGACCGCCCAGGCGAGGAGGTCCGGGGCCTCGTCCTCGTTCAGCCCCGGCATCAGGACGGAGTTGACCTTCACCGGGGTCAGGCCCGCGTCGCGCGCGGCTTCGAGGCCGTCGATGACGTCCTGGTGCCTGTTGCGCCGGGTGAGGGTCTTGAAGACGTCGGGGCGGAGGGTGTCCAGCGAGACGTTGACCCTGTCGAGGCCCGCCTCCTTGAGCGCCTTTGCCGTGCGCTTGAGCCCGATCCCGTTCGTCGTCAGGGACATCTTCGGGCGGTTCTCCAGGGCGGCGACCCGCTCGACGATGCCGACGAGGCCGGGCCGCAGCAGGGGCTCGCCGCCGGTGAAGCGGACGTCGGTGATGCCGAGGTCGGTGACCGCGATGCGGATCAGGCGGACGATCTCGTCGTCGCTGAGCAGGTCCGGCTTGGCCAGCCACTGCAGGCCTTCCTCGGGCATGCAGTAGGTGCACCGCAGATTGCACCGGTCGGTCAGCGAGACCCGCAGGTCGGTTGCCACTCGGCCGTATGTGTCGATGAGCACGTGGGCCCCCTCCCTCGGCGTGTTCTTACCTACTGATCCCGAGCCTACGTGACGGGTATGACAGCGGCAGGCCTGTGAACCCACGAGTGTGCCGTGCCCCGCGTCGTAGGGATCTACGACGCGGGGCACGGCACGACCGGTGGCGGAGCGGGTCAGTGCGCTCCGGTGCCCGTCAGGGAGCGGACCTCGAGCTCCGCGTACTTGCCCTTGTCGGCCTTCTCCTTGGCGACGTAGGTGCCGATGACGCCCAGCAGGAAGCCGACCGGGATCGAGATGATGCCCGGGTTCTCCAGCGGGAACCAGTGGAAGTCGACGCCCTTGAACATGGAGGTCTTCGGGTTGCCCGAGACGACGGGCGAGAAGAGGACCAGGAAGACCGCCGTGAACAGGCCGCCGTAGATCGACCACAGCGCGCCGTTGGTGTTGAAGCGCTTCCAGAACAGCGAGTACAGGATCGTCGGCAGGTTCGCCGATGCCGCGACCGCGAAGGCGAGGGCGACCAGGCCCGCCACGTTCAGGTCGCGGGCGAGCGCGCCCAGTGCGATCGAGACGATGCCGATGAAGACGGTGGCCCAGCGGGCCGCCTTCATCTCCTGCTTCTCGGACGCCTGGCCCTTCTTGATCACGTTCGCGTAGATGTCGTGCGCGAACGAGGAGGACGAGGCGAGGGTCAGGCCCGCGACGACCGCGAGGATCGTGGCGAAGGCGACCGCCGAGATCGAGGCGAGCAGGATCGCGCCCCAGCTGGAGTCGACGCCGCCCAGATGCAGTGCCAGCAGGGGCGCCGCCGTGTTGCCCGCCGGGTTGGAGGCGATGATCTCCTCCGGCTTGATGAGCGCGGCGGCACCGAAGCCGAGCGCGATCGTCATCAGGTAGAAGGCGCCGATGATGCCGATGGCCCAGTTGACCGACTTACGGGCCGCCTTGGCGGTCGGCACCGTGTAGAAGCGGATCAGGATGTGCGGCAGGCCCGCCGTGCCGAGCACGAGTGCGATGCCGAGCGAGATGAAGTCGATCTTCGACGTGGAGGTGAGGCCGTACTTGAGGCCCGGCTCCAGGAACGGCGCGCCCTTGCCGCTGTTCTCCGCGGCCGTGCCCAGCAGGTCCGAGACGTTGAAGTCGAACTTCAGCAGCACCAGGAAGGTGAGGAGGATGGCGCCCGCGATCAGCAGGACCGCCTTGACCATCTGCACCCAGGTGGTGCCCTTCATGCCGCCGATGGTGACGTACACGATCATCAGGACGCCGACGAGGGCGACGATGAGGATCTTGCCCGCGTCCGTGGTGATGCCGAGCAGCAGCGAGACGAGGACACCGGCGCCCGCCATCTGCGCGAGCAGATAGAAGATCGAGACGACGATCGTCGAGGTGCCGGCCGCCGTGCGCACCGGGCGCTGGCGCATCCGGTAGGCGAGGACGTCGCCCATCGTGTAGCGGCCGGAGTTGCGCAGCGGTTCGGCGACCAGGAGCAGGGCGACGAGCCAGGCGACCAGGAAGCCGATCGAGTAGAGGAAGCCGTCGTAGCCGAAGAGTGCGATGGCGCCCGCGATGCCGAGGAACGACGCGGCGGACATGTAGTCGCCGGAGACCGCGAGACCGTTCTGGAAGGCGGTGAACTGGCGACCGCCCGCGTAGAAGTCGGACGCGCTCTTGGTCTGCCGGCCCGCCCAGACGGTGATGACGAGGGTCGCGACGACGAACACCGCGAACAGGCTGATGATCAGCGGCCGGTGCTCGGTGGCCTCCGCCGCGGCCAGGGGGAAGTGGTACATCTCGGGGTTCACGCGCCGCCCTCCAGACGGGACTTGATGGCCTCGGCCTTGGGGTCGAGCTTCGCGGCGGCGTGCCGCGAGTACCACCACGCGATGAGGAACGTCGTCAGGAACTGGCCGAGGCCGAGGACGAAGGCGACGTTGATGTTGCCGGCCACCTTGGTGCCCATGAAATCGCCCGCGTAGTTCGACAGCAGCACGTACACGAGGTACCAGGCGATGAACGCGATGGTCAGCGGGAAGGCGAACGAGCGGTGCGCGCGCCGCAGTTCACCGAACTCCGCGCCTTCCTGCACCTCGATGAATTTCTCGGTGGAGGGCAGCGCCGGCCCGTCGTGCGGGCTGCCCTGCTGCGGTGGTGGTGCGTCGGTGGCCACGGACTCTCCTCGCGAATGGGGTGCTGTCTCTTAACCTCAACGTGATCTGGATCACGCGGGCCGGGTCGCGATGGTAGAGCTCCCCGACCCCCTGCACAACGGCACGGGAGCAGGGTCGACGCGGTTCAACTCACCTTGTTTCTTTCGGAACTTCTTTCGGAACTCGTTGATGACCTGCGGTGACCAGAGATACCTTCACACCGCACCACGCGTCATGTACCTGCCCGACACGCACTCGTGCCCCGGGCATTTCCATAAACGACGGATGATGTGGAGACCCCATGGCTCATCTGCCTTCCAGACGCCTGCCGTCCCGGCGGCGTCGCCTGGCCCTCGCCCTGCCGATCGGTATCGCCCTGACGGCTTCCTTCGGCTTCCTGCCGTCCGCGACGGCGGCTCCCACCGCCGATTCGCCCTCGGTGACGGCCGGTTCGGCCTCCTCACTCGCGTACGTGGTGAACACGCGCAGCACCGATGCCCGGACGATCTCCTCGGTGGGCAAGGCGATATCCGCGGCGGACGGCTCCATAGTCGCCACGTACGCGAAGATCGGCGTCTTCGTCGTGCACTCCTCGAACCCCGACTTCGGCAAGCAGCTGCGCGCGGCGAAGGGGGTGGCCTCTGCGGGCGCGACCCGCACGACGCCGCTCACGCCGGCCGGCACCACCGAGGAGGGTGCGGTCCAGAAGCTCTCCAAGGCCGAGGCCACGTCGCTCGCGACGAAGGCGACGTCGGCGCAGGAGCCGCTCGAGGCCGACCAGTGGGACCTGCGGGCGATGGGCGCCGACAAGGCCGCGAAGATCAACCCGGGCAGCAGGAAGGTCACCGTCGGCGTCATCGACACCGGTGTGGACGACACCCACCCCGACCTCGCGCCGAACTTCTCCGCGTCGCAGTCCGCGAACTGTGTGGGCGGCAAGGCGGACACCTCGCCGGGCGCCTGGCGGCCCGCGAACCCGGACCACTACCACGGCACGCACGTCGCCGGTGAGATCGCGGCCGCGCGCAACGGGGTCGGCGTCGCCGGCGTCGCGCCGAACGTGAAGGTCGCGGGCATCAAGGTGGCCGACCCGGTCAGCGAGCTGTTCTACCCGGAGAGCGTGGTCTGCGCCTTCGTGTTCGCGGCGGACCACGGCATCGAGGTCACCAACAACAGCTACTACGTGGACCCGTGGCTCTACAACTGCATGGACGACCCCGATCAGCGGGCCATCGTCGACGCGGTGAACCGGTCCCAGCTGTACGCCCAGAAGAAGGGCACCCTGAACCTGGCGTCGGCGGGCAACTCCAACCACGACCTGGACTCCGACGCGATCGTGGACGACTCCAGCCCGGACGACTCCACGCCGGTGAACCGCACGATCGACCCGCACAGCTGCTTCGACATCCCGACGCAGCTGCCGGGCGTCGTCACGGTGAGCGCGACGGGCGTGAACAAGGCCAAGTCGTACTACTCGACGTACGGCAACGGTGTCATCGACATCGCGGCGCCGGGCGGCGACAAGTACCAGATCCCGGCGGACACCCCGTCGAAGAACGGTCGCATCCTGTCCACGATGCCGGGCAACCAGTACGGCTGGCTGCAGGGCACGTCGATGGCCTCGCCGCACGCCGCGGGCGTCGCCGCGCTCCTCAAGTCGACGCACCCGAAGGCCACTCCGGCGCAGCTGCAGTCGCTGATGAAGGAGCAGGCCGACAAGGAGCCGTGCCCGACCGCCTACGACGGGGACGGCGACGGCACGGTCGACGCCGTCTGCGAGGGCACCGAGCGGCGCAACGGCTTCTACGGATACGGGATCGTCGACGCGCTGAAGGCCGTCAAGTAACCCGCACCGCGGAAAGCACATGAGCAGGGGCCGGGTGGCGCACGCCACCCGGCCCCTGTGTGCGCCGCCCGTGTGCCGGGGCCAATTGCTGCGCGATAGTGCGGACATGACACATGCGCCCCAAGCCCCGGTCGACGCCCGGGCCGCGTGGGCGGCGCTCGGCGGCGACCCCGCCCTGCTCGCCCGCGTCTCGTACCGCACGCGCGCGGGTGCGCTGCCCGCCCGCCTGCCCGTGGTCGATCTGGCCAGAGCCTGCGTCGGCTGCTGCTCGCTGGCCGCCGCCGAACTCGCCGCCACGCGCGCGAGGCACCCCGTCGGCGCGATCCGGGTGCGGGTCGACGACGGAGCGGTGGCCACCGCATTCACCAGCGAGCGGCATCTGCTGATCGACGGGCGCGCGCCTGTCAGCTTCGCGCCGCTGTCGCGCTTCTGGCGGACGCGGGACGGCTGGCTGCGCACCCACGCGAACTATCCGCACCACCGGGCGCGGCTGTGCGCGGCCCTCGGAGTGGCCGCGGACGCGGGCGTGGACGAGGTGGCGGCGCTGCTCGCGGAGCGCTCGGCGCACGAGGTCGAGGAGACGGTGTACGCGGCCGGGGGCCTGGCCGTCGCGCTGCGCACGCCCGGGCAGTGGGCGGCGCATCCGCAGGGCGCGCTCGTCGCCGGGGAACCGCTCCTGACGCTCGACCGGGTGGACGCGGCGCCGGCCCGTGCGCTGTCGCGCGGGGTGCTCTCCCCGGCGGCCGGGATCCGGGTCCTCGACCTCACGCGCGTCATCGCGGGACCTGTCGCCACGCGCACCCTGGCGCTGCTCGGCGCGGACGTGCTGCGGGTGGACGCGCCGCAGCTGCCCGAGGCGGCGGACGCGCACGCCGACACCGGTTTCGGCAAGCGCTCGACCCGGCTCGACCTGACGGACGCGGTGGACCGGCGCACGTTCGACGAGCTGCTCGCGGGCGCGGACGTGGTGGTCACGGGGTACCGGCCCGGCGCGCTCGACCGGTTCGGGCTCGGCCCGGAGGCGCTCGCCGAGCGGCGGCCGGGGCTCGTGGTGGCGGAGCTGTCGGCCTGGGGCGGGTACGGGCCGTGGGGCGGGCGGCGCGGCTTCGACAGCCTCGTCCAGGTGGCGACGGGCATCGCGGCGGCCGAGGGCTCCCCCGAACGCCCCGGGGCGCTGCCGGCGCAGGCGCTCGACCACGGCACGGGCTATCTGCTCGCGGCGGCGGTGCTGCGCGCGCTCACCGAGCAGACGGCGCAGGGCGGTACGCGCGTGGTGCGGCTCGCGCTCGCGCAGACGGCGGCCTGGCTCGTCCAAGGGGCGCACCCGAGGGGCTACGGCGAACGTGCGGAGCCGTACGAGGCGCAGGATCCGGCCGCCTGGCTGACCGAGGCGGACAGTCCGGTCGGGCGCCTGCGGCACGCCCTGCCGCCCCTGTCGTTCGGCGGGGGCCCCGCGAATTGGGCGCGTCCCCCGGGGTGTTGGGGCACGGACGAGGCCGGGTGGCTGCCGGCCGGGTGAACCGCGGGGCCGCGACATCGCGTCCTACGTAGGCGTGAACCGATCCAGCGCGGCACCGGACCCGTCGCCACATCGTCCGGATTCCCGTGCCCCACTTGTTGGTCTGCGCTTGCCGGAGTCCGTACCACCTGGTGAAGATCCAATGGTGAGTTCCATACCGCCGCCCACCGAGGCTCCCGTGACCGTCGGGGCCGACGTCTCCCTGCGCAGACCCGGCGCGGGGCGTGCCGTCGCCGTGCTCGTACTCGTCGCCGTGGCCGCGCTGATCCCGCTGCTCGGGCCGCGCGCCGCGCTGGAGGGCACCGGGGAGGCCGCGGCGCCCGGTGTCGGCGTGATCGCGCTGCTGCGCACGGTCCTGTTCGGGGCGTTGTGCGTCCAGGCGGGCGAGGTGTTCGCAGGGTTCCTCGCGCGCAAGGTGGACCCGCTGCGGGAGCCGCCGCGCACCTGGTCGGCGTACGCGCCGTGGGCGGGGTTCGCGGCCGCGCTCGGGCTCGCCTCCGTGGTGGCCTCGGGGAATCTGATCCCGAGCGGCGTCGGAGCCCTGGACCTCGGCGGTCTCGGCGGGACGCGGGACGGGACGCTCGCGCTCGTGGAGGTCAACGGCTTCCTGCTCGCGGGCCTGTGCGCCCGCTGGCGGCGTCCGGCGACGGCGCTGCTCCCGCTGGCCGCCGTGGCGGTCGCGGAGGCGCTGCGGGCGCACCCTGCGGCCGAGGACAGCGCGCTGCTCGGCTCGGGTCTCACCCTGATCCATCTGACCTGCGCCGCCCTGTGGGTGGGCGGACTGCTGTACGTGCTGCGCACGACGAACGCGTGGCGCACGAGCGCCCCCGAGGCGGGCACGGCGCTGCTCGGCCTCTACGCGCGCGTGGCGGCGGTGCTGCTCGCGGCCATCACCGCGACGGGCGTGTGCAGCACCCTGCGCCGGATGCCGCCGAGCACGGTCCTCGACCAGCTGACGACGACGGCCTACGGGCGGGTGCTGCTCGCCAAGGTGCTCCTGGTCGCCGTCGTCGCCGCGCTCGCCCTCGCGGCGCGACTGCGGCTGCGCCGGACCCCCGACCGCGGGAGGGCGTACGTGCCCGCGCGCGCGGAGGTCGTGATCCTGGCGGTCGTGGTGGCGGTGTCGGCTGCGCTGACGGCGCTGCCGGTGCCGATCCGATGGTGACCGGCCGCCCGACCACTGCGGTCAGTTGGTGACCATCACCTTGAGGGCGGCGCGCTCGTCCATCGCCTCGTAGCCGCCGGGGACGCCCTCGATGTCGACCGTCATGTCGAAGACGGGCGAGGGGTCGATGGTCCCGTCCAGGACGTCGGGCAGCAGGTCGGGGATGTACGTGCGGACCGGGGCGACGCCGCCGCGCAGCGCGATGTTGTGGTCGAACATGACGCGCAGGTCGACACCGGTGCCGCTGCCGTGCGGGACGCCGACGAAGCCGATGGCACCGCCGTCGCGGGTGATGCGCACGGCGGTGTTCATGGACTGCTCGGTGCCGACCGCCTCGATCACGGCGTGCGCGCCCTGTCCCCCGGTGAGCTCGCGGACCGCGGCGACCGCCGCGTCGCCGCGCTCCGCGACGACGTCCGTGGCGCCGAAGCGGCGTGCGATGTCGGTGCGCACCTGATGACGGCCGAGCGCGATGATCCGCTCGGCGCCGAGCCGGTGGGCCGCGAGGACTCCGCACAGGCCCACGGCGCCGTCCCCGACGACGGCGACGGTGGAGCCCTCGCGCACGCCCGCGCCGAGCGCCGCGTGGTGCCCGGTGCCCAGCACGTCGGACAGGGTCAGGAGGGCGGAGAGCAGCCGGTCGTCCGAGGCCGCGTCGGCCGGCAGCGCCACGAGCGTGCCGTCGGCGTACGGGACGCGCACGGCCTCGCCCTGGCCTCCGTCGTAGCCGACCGCGCCCCAGAAGCCGCCGTGCTCGCACGACGTGGTCAGGCCCTCGCGGCAGTAGTCGCACACGCCGTCGGACCACATGAAGGGCGCGACGACCAGGTCTCCGCGCTTGAAGACGGCCACCTCGGAGCCGGTCTCCTCGACGACGCCGAGGAACTCGTGCCCGATGCGCTGCCCGGGCTGCCGCGCGGCCTCGCCCCGGTAGGCCCAGAGGTCGCTGCCGCAGACGCACGCGCGCAGGACACGCACCACGGCGTCCGTGGGCCGCACGACGGCGGCGTCGGGAACGTCCTCCACGCGCATGTCGAACGGGGCGTGGATGGTGGTGGCGCGCATGGGGTGTTCCTTTGTGCGGGTCCCGCAGTCGACGCAGGCCATCGATGCAGGTCAGTGAGCGACGCGCCGGGTCTCGACGCGCTTTTCACCGTACGCCGAAGGGCCTGCGGCCCGCTCCCCGAGCACGCCCCGGGCGAGCAGGTACTGCGCCGCCACGTAGGTGCCCATGACCCAGAAGTCGGGGCGCGGCAGGGCCGGCCAGTCGGCGATGCCGGTGGCGATGAGCGAGTCCGAGAGCAGGAACAGGGCGCCGCCGACGCCCGCCGCCGCGCCGAGCCGCGATGAGGCGAACGCCATGCAGGTCAGCAGCACGCTGTACGCGGCGACGGGCCCGCGCATGTCCGGCGGCAGATCGGGCCACAGGGCGACCACGGTCACGGCGAGCGCGACGCCGTAGGCGGCCGCGAGCAGCGCACCACGCGCGCGCGGCGTCCCGTGCCGCTTGAACAGCACCAGGTAGCAGACGTGCCCGACGGCGAAGGCGCCCATCCCGGCGAGGAACACGAGGTCCTGGTCGAACAGCAGCGCCACGTCGCCGCACCACCCGAGCAGCAGGGCGGCGCACAGCAGCCGGGGGCCGCGGCAGGCGATCACGTAGGCCGCGAGCAGCGGCATGAGCAGGGGCTTGAGGACGACGTGCGCGCCGTCCGCGCCCGCGAGCAGCGCGACGAGGTCGGCGGCGCAGGCTCCGAGGAACACCGCGCGCCACACCGGTGCGGAGGGCCTCACGCGGCGCCCTCCGTGACCTTCCGCGGGGCGTTCGGGGCGCCGGTGGGCGCCGGCTGCCACCCCGGCCCCCGGAAGACCCGCCCGGCCCGCTCGCGCCAACTGGCGGCCGTCCTCAGGTCCTTGGCGATGGCCGCGTACTCGTGGGTGGCGACGCGCAGCGGGTTGTACGTGCTGATGTTCTTGGTGAGTCCGAACTCGGGGCGCTCGACCTCCGCCACCCACGAACCGAAGAGCCGGTCCCAGATGATGAGGATTCCGCCGAAGTTCCGGTCCAGGTAGCCGCCTTGGGAGGCGTGGTGGACACGGTGGTGGGAGGGCGTGTTGAAGACGAATTCGAAGGGCCGCCACATCTTGTCGATGCGCTCGGTGTGGATCCAGAACTGGTACACGAGGTTGACCGACGAGCAGAACGCGAGCGCCGCGGGGTGCACGCCGAGCGCGATGAGCGGCAGGTAGAACGGCCACACGGTGAGGCTCGTCCAGGGCTGCCGCAGCGCCGTGGTCAGGTTGAAGCTGCGGCTGGAGTGGTGCACCACGTGGCACGCCCACAGGATGCGGATGACGTGGTGCCCGCGGTGCGACCAGTAGTAGAAGAAGTCCTGCCCGAGCAGCATCAGCGGGATCGTCCACCACAGGACGGGCACGCGCAGCGGCGTCAGTTCGTAGACCGCCGTGTAGATCGCGACGATCGGGATCTTCCACAGGAAGTCGAAGACCAGGCTTCCGAGCCCCATGGTGACGCTGGTCGCCGCGTCCTTGGTCTCGTATCCGGCGGCATCCTCGTCGGGGTGGATCCGGACGCTGACGATCTCCACGATCGTGAGCAGCACGAAGGCGGGGATCGACCACAGCACGACGTCGGGCAGGTTCGGGGACGGCATACGTGCACCGTAAGCGCCCCGACCTGTCCCCGGCTATAGGTAGTTACCGACAAGTAATACCGCCGGTAAGGGGTCAGACTCCGGCGGCTCCCAACAAAGATCCCGCCGCATACGTGACCGCCATCGCCAGCGCTCCCCCGCCCACGTTCCGCCACACCGCGGGCCGCACCGCCGCGCCGCCCATCCGCGCGCTGCTGCAACCGGTGAGGGCGAGCGCCGCCAGGACCGAGCCGACCGTGACGGGCAGCCGCCAGTCGGAGGGCGGCAGGACGATGGCGAGCAGCGGCAGCAGGGCGCCCGCCGTGAAGGCGAGGAAACTGGCCCAGGCGGCGTGCCACGGGTTGGTGAGGTCGTCGGGGTCGATGCCGAGCTCCACGCGCGCGTGGGCGCGCAGCGCGTCCCGTTCGGTGAGCTGCACCGCGGCCTCGCGGGCCACCTCGCGGCTGAGCCCGCGCTCCTCCAGGAGGTCGGTGAGCTCCACCAGTTCGGCCTCCGGCTGCTCCTTCAGCTCGCGCTTCTCCATGGCGATGGCCGCCTTCTCGGAGTCGCGCTGCGTGGACACGGAGACGTACTCGCCGGCCGCCATGGACATCGATCCGGCGAGCAGTCCGGCGAGCCCGGCCGTGAGCAGCGCGGAGCGGTCGCCGGTGGCGCCCGCGACGCCGACGACGAGGCCCGCGGTGGAGACCACGCCGTCGTTGGCGCCGAGCACGGCGGCGCGCAGCCAGTTGAGCCGCGAGCCGAGCGCGCCGCCGTGGGACTCGTCATGGGTGGATCGCGCTCCGGTTTCCGTCACGCGGTGAGCATGACACCCGCCGCGTCGACGCCGGGAGCATGACACCCGGCGGGCAGGTCACCACACCCGTACCGACGCCCCCGGCGCGAACACCGGGCTGGTCGCGTCGGCGGGCGGCTCCTTCAGCGGCTCGTCGATCTCGGCGACCGTGGGGCCCACACGGGCCGCTATGGGGTCGAGGAGGCCGAGGTCGAAGCCGTAGACCCGGGCCGCGTTGCCGCCGACCATCGCGGCGATCTCGTCCTTCGGCAGCCCCGCGTAGGCGATGCGCAGGCCCTCGCGCGTGTACGGGTGCGTGCCCTCGTCGTGCGGGTAGTCGCTGCCCCACATGATCTTGTCGAGGCCGATCCGGTCCCGCAGGGGCACTTCGTGGGGCCGCATGAAACTCGCGCCCACGTAGCAGTTCTCGCGCCACACCGTGGAGGGGCCCTTGCCCATCGAATCGGCGAGCCCCGCACCGAACTTGGCCTCGGCAGTCTTCGCCGATGTACCTGTCGCCTTCGTGGCCGCCCTGACCAGGCGCGCGTGGTAGTAGTCCAGCATGTCCAGGACGCCGGGGATCCAGCCCGAACCCTGCTCCGTGAGGACGAGCCTCAGGTCCGGGTGCTTACGGAAGGCGCCACCGAACACGAGGTGC
This sequence comes from Streptomyces sp. NPDC059897, assembly GCF_042730865.1. Lineage (NCBI taxonomy): Bacteria > Bacillati > Actinomycetota > Actinomycetes > Kitasatosporales > Streptomycetaceae > Streptomyces > Streptomyces sp. NPDC059897. The sequence goes on from NZ_JBHWKQ010000034.1 coordinate 41,308, forward strand.
CACAGGGCGCGGTGCGAGAACCACGTCGTCTCGACCATGAATACCGCGCGGGCGGCCGGTTCCTCGCCGAGCGGCGGGGACGCGGAGCCCGCGTGGTGGTTGACCGGGACGCCGAGTTCGGCGCAGGTCCGCCAGATCGGGTCGTACGTCGAGGAGTACAGCTCCGGGAGGCCGGAGCCCGGCGGCGTACCGGGCAGCAACAGGCCGCCCTTCAGGCCCGCTTCGGCCGCCCAGCGGATCTCCTTGACGGCCTCGTCGACGTCGTTGAGGAGGATCTGGAAGACGCCCGCCCTGCGGCCGGGGGCGGCGGCGCAGAAGTCCGCGAGCCACCGGTTGTGGGCGCGCAGGCCCGCCCAGCGCTGCTCGAACTCCTCGCGGGTCGGCGCGGGCGCCATCAGCGAGGCGGACGGGAAGAACGGCGGGATGGTGTTCGGGAAGACGACCTCGGCGACGATGCCGTCCTGCTCCAGCTCCCGGAGGCGCCGCTCCGAGTTCCAGTTCCGGTCGGCGGTGTCGGCGAGCAGGTCCGCGTAGGGGTTCACATAGCCGGCGGCCCAGGTGTCGAACGCGTCGTGGTGCCGCGCCTCCAAGTACGGCTTGTAGTCGAGGAGATCGGCGCCCGCGTGGCAGTCGGCCGAGATGACGGTGTAGCGCTCGTCCTGTGTGGTCATGGCGTCACCCCGATGTTCGGGAAGTCGTTCTCCGTCAGCCAGTGCCGTCCCACCTCGCGCGAGCGCGCCCAGGACGCCTCCACGCCGCTCTGGTCGGCGTCCTGCCCGAGGTCGGCCGGGGTCGGACCGATGCGGGCCGCGAGCGGCGCCAGCTTCGCGGTGTCGAACCCGAACACCTCGGCGGCGGACAGGCCGAGCATCCGCCGGGTCTCGGAGACGGGGATGTCGTGGAAGGTCTTGCGCAACCACGCGCGCGTGTCCGGCCAGGTCCCTTCGGGGTGCGGGAAGTCGCTGCCCCACAGGATGTTGTCGACGCCGATCTCGTAGCGCTGGGCGAGTTCGCGGCGCTTGGTGTTGGTGGCGCACACGAAGACCTGCCGGTCCAGGTACTCCGCCGGGGAGCGCTTCAGCTCGGCGAACGGCGACAGCTTCTTGCCGCCGTGCGCGCCCAGGTAGAGGCGGTCCATGAACCACAGCAGGTTCGGCAGCCACCAGCAGCCGGACTCGGCGACGCCGAACTTCAGCCCCGGGTGCCGCTCGAAGGCGCCCGACCAGAGCAGGAACCACAGGGGCCGCGCCGGCCACCAGGTCACTTCACTTACGTAGATGCCCAGATGGTCGCCGTACTCGTGGCGCGGAGCCGCCCCCGAGTGCGTCACCACGGGCATCTCGCACTCCGCCGCGGCCGCCCACACGGGGTCGTACCGGCGCGCGTGGTACGGGTCCTGGTCGACCCACATCGACGGGATCATCAGGGCGCCGAGCCCCGACTCCTTGGCGCGGTGGATCTCCGCGACGACCTTGTCGGGGTCGGCGGTGACCGGCAACAGGGCGACGCCGCAGTGCCGTTCGGGGTGCTGCCCGACGAACTCGGCCAGCCAGCGGTTGTGGGCCTGCGCGCCCGCCATGCCGAGCTCGGGGTCCTGGTCGCCGGAGAGGCCGAGGCCGACGCCGAAGGGCGCCGCCGTCTGGCTGTCCACGGCGTCCGCGTCGGGGAAGACGACCTCGGCGGCCACCCCGTCGCCGTCGAGCTCCTTGAGGCGCTGCGCGGTGTCCCAGCCGCCCCGCAGGCCCTCTTCGTTGTCCTCGAACCACTTGGCGGCGAACGCGTCGTTGCGGATGCCGAGCCGGGTGGCCTCCTCGCGGCGCTTGTCCCGCTCGCCGAGGAACTCGTCGAACTCCCGGTGGAAACGGCTGTCCAGGTAGGGCCGGTACTCCTCGGTGGGCAGTCCGGCGTGGCAGTCGGAGGAGATGATCAGGTAGGGGTCGTTCTGCTGAGCCGTCATCGGATGTCACCCCTCAGTCGAGAATGAAGCTCTCCAGGTACGCCGGGTTCGCCCGGTCCAGCATCGATTGCGACCGCGCCCGGATCTGCTTGTCGCTGTGCTCGCTCGGCGGCAGGATCCAGAACCGGTCCGCCGCGATGCCCTCGGCGACGAAGTCGGCGACCTCCTCCACGGGCGTGAACGCGATCTCGTTCCCGGCCTCCTTCATGGCGGCCTCCCACTGGTCGAGGCTGCGGTACGGCGTCTTACGGGGCCGCTCCTTCGCGAACCGCTCGGGCCGGTTGCGGTGCGACTCCCACAGCCCGGTGCGCAGCATGTGGGGGCCGGGGAAGAGCACGGACGCCCCCACGCGCGCGTGCTCCGCCTTCAGGTGCGCGTACAGCGACTCGGTCATGGTCACGACGGCCGCCTTCGTCACCGCGTACACGGACGCCGTCGGCAGCGGCGCGATGCCGCCGTCCCCGGAGGACGTGTTGACGATGTGGCCCGGCTCGCCGCCCTCGATCATGCGCGGCACGAAGGCCTGGATGCCGTGGAAGACACCCCACACGTTGACGTTGAACGCCCACTTCCAGTCGTTCGGTTCGTGCTGCCACATGCGGCCCTCGGCGCCCGAGCCGACGCCCGCGTTGTTGCACAGCACATGGCAGGCGCCGAACGTCGCGTACGTGTCCGCGGCCAGGTCCATGACCTGCTCGCGCTCGCCGACGTCGACCACGCGCGCGTGCACGGTGGCGCCGTCCCCGCGCAGCTCCTCGGCCGCGCTCTCCAGGGCCGCCTTCTCGACATCGGCGAGGACCACCTTCAGCCCGTCGGCCGCGAACCGCCGCGCCATGGCGAGCCCGATCCCGCTCGCCGCGCCCGTGACGACGGCGACCTGTCCCTCGCGCAGCTCCATGTCAGGCGCTCCCCTCGGGCGGGCCGTCGTGGATCTGCTGCGGGTCGTCGTAGCGCTGATGGATGTAGGGCAGCAGGGCCTGCGCGCTGACCCGCTCGACGACCTTGCCCTTCTGGTCGGTGGTCTTCTCGCCGATGGTGATCTCCACCAGGTTCCGCACCGGGAGGTCGGCGACCGGGTCGAACATGGACTCCCGCAGGACGACGTCCCCGGTGATCCGCTCCAGCTTCCTGACCTTCTCGTTGCGCAGGCAGTGCACGAGGACCGGCTCCGCGTCGAAGCCCGAACCGTCCACTCCGGGAAGGAACTTGAAGTAGAAGTCGGCCTTCTGCGTCGGCTCCGGGAGGGGCAGGGTCTCGCTGACGGCGCCGCGCACCTCCACGAACGCGATGCCGTGCCGCGCGAGCGCCGCCGTCACGACGAGCCCCTCGCGTTCCACGGTGACCTCGCCGAGCTTCTTCGGCTCGCCGAAGACCTCGCGCCCGCCGATCAGCGCCCGCTCGTGCGTCATCGGCATGACGAGCGGATACCAGCCCTCAACTCCCCCGTGCTCGGCGGCGACGGCCACCGAGCCCGCGCCCAGCGGATAGCCCGGCAGGTCGACCTTGCTGATGTTGGCCCGCACCAGGGGCCGCCCGGTGGGCTTCAGCGGCGGCGGCAGCACCGCGGCCACCGCGTCCGGATCGGATTCCCACACGGCCACCACACCGGTGGACCAGATGTCGGGAAGCTTGCTGCTCGCCGAGCGCGAAGCGGCGATCTCCGCCTCACTGCGCGCTCCGTACCGTACGCGTGTCATGTCGTACCACCCTTCGAACGAGACGTCATGGAGGTCGTTCGGTCGTGCGGTCGGTCGTGCGGTGTTGTGCGGTCGGTCGTGCGGTCGTTCCGCGAGGCGCCTGTAACACAGTTACACCGGTGGCGATGAAGGGTAAAGACATGTGCACCGGACAGGCACGGGGAGGCGAGAAGTGGCCGCACGCGCACCGCTCACCCGCGAGGAGGTCGTCGCCGTCGCCGCCGGTCTCGTCAAGCAGCACGGCCCGCAGGCGCTCACCATGCGCAAACTCGCGGCCGAACTGGGCACGGCCGTCACGTCGATCTACTGGCACGTCGGCAACCGCGAGTCCCTGCTCGACGCCCTCGTGGAGCGCACGGTCGCCGACCTCGGCGGCTTCCGGCCGAGCGGCGCCACGCCGCAGGACCGCGTCATCTCCGTCGCCCGCACCCTGCGCCGCCGGCTGCGTGCCCATCCGCACCTGATCGCGATGGTCCACGAACGCGGCCTCACCGAGCGGATGTTCCTGCCCGCGCAGCAGGCCCTGGTGCACGAGGTGCACGCCGCAGGGCTGCGTGGCGCACCCGCCGCCGAGGCCGTGCGCGCGGTCCTCTTCCACGTCGTCGGCCACGTCCTCGTCGAGCGGAACCGGGAGCGCGCCCCGGCCCAGCACCCGCGCGAGGAGGAACTGTGGGGCGCGCGCACCGCGGAGGGGGACCGGGTGCTCGCCCGCGCGCTCGCCGCGCCCGCCGACCCGGAGCGGATCTTCACGACGTCCGTGCGCGCCCTGGTGAAATCGCTCCTGGACCCGCCCACTTGAGCCGCGACGTGATCCGCGACACGGCTCGCGGGGAAGGCGCCGACCGGAGTGTCAGTCGCGGCCCGTATCCTCTGGGACCATGCTCGAAGACCATCCGACCGCAGCGTCCGCAGCCTCCTGGCCGGCCGCGTATCCGAAGGGATACGCGGTCGTCGACGTGGAGACCACCGGCCTGTCCCGGGACGACCGGATCATCTCCGCCGCCGTCTACCGCCTGGACGAGCGGGGCGATGTCGAGGACCACTGGTACACGCTGGTCAACCCGCAGCGCGACCCAGGCCCCGTGTGGATCCACGGCCTGACGACGGACGTGCTCACGGCCGCCCCGCTGTTCCCGGACATCGCCGAGGAGTTCGCCGCCCGCCTCGCGGGCCGCGTCCTGGTCGCGCACAACGCGGTGTTCGACTGGTCGATGATCGCCCGCGAGTACGCGCGGGCGGAGCGCACCGCCCCGGTCCGCCAGCGCCTGTGCACCATCGCGCTCTCCAAGGAGCTGGGCCTGCCGCTGCCCAACCACAAGCTGGAGTCCCTCGCGGCGCACTTCGGCGTCGTCCAGGAGCACGCGCACAACGCGCTGGACGACGCGCGCGTGCTCGCGGAGGCGTTCCGCCCGAGCCTGCGCACGGCGGCGGCGGGGAACGTGCGGCTGCCGCTGCTCGAATGCCGCCCGCTCACCGAGTGGACGGAAGGTTCGGTGCCGCGCCAGTCCGGTTCCTCCGCCTACCGGGGCGGCGGCGGTGGCACCTGGCGCGCCTCCCGCAAGCGCCCCGCCTGCCCGTACCCGAACCCGGGCCGCTACGAGCCGGGCCTGCCGCTCAAGCAGGGCATGCGGGTGGCGTTCTCCGGTGACACGTCGGTCGACCGCGAGCTCCTGGAGGACCGGGCGGTCGACGCGGGCCTCCATGTGGCGACGAGCCTGTCGCGGCTCACCAGCCTCCTGGTGACCAATGACCCGGACTCGTACACGTCGAAGGTCGTGAAGGCGAAGCAGTTCGGGACGCCGGTGCTGGACGAGGCGGCGTTCGGGCAGCTGTTGCAGGACGTGGCCCCGGCGGACGCCAAGTAGGGCGGGCCCGGACTGTCCGTACGAGGGGCAGACGGGTGAACGCGGGGCGACTCGCCCCGCCACCGCTCGCCCCGGCCCCGCCCGGACGCCCACCCTGTGGCGCATGGCACGTTGTGAGGTCTGCGGAAACGACTACGGCATGTCCTTCGAGGTGCACGCGCAGGGCGCGGTGCACGTCTTCGACTGCTTCAGCTGCGCCATCCACCGCATGGCGCCGATCTGCGAGCACTGCCGGTGCCGCATCATCGGGCAGGGCGTCGAGGTCGACGGGCACTGGTTCTGCGGGGCGCACTGCTCCCGCGCGGAGGGGAAGGTGGGCATCGTCGACAACGTCTGAATCCTTCGGCACACGCCCGCCGCAATCGGGCGCACCCCACTGAAAGCACCCCATGCCCGCCGCTGTACGGTCATGGGGTGTACCGCTTCCTGTTGACCCGGCAGTGGGTGATCCTCACCCTGGTCGCCCTCGTCCTCATCCCCACGATGATCCGGCTGGGCATCTGGCAGATGGACCGCTACCACGAGCGCGACGCCCGGAACCAGCTGGTCACGGACGCGCTCAACGCGAAGTCCGTGCCCGTGGAGGACCTGGCGTCCCCGGACCACACCGTCACCAGCGACGAGCGGTACCGCTCGGTGACCGCGAAGGGCCGCTTCGACACCGACGACGAGCTCGTCGTGCGCCGCCGCGTCAACTCCAACGAAGAGGTCGGCTTCCACGTCCTGACCCCGTTCGTCCTGAAGGACGGCAAGGTCCTGCTGGTCAACCGCGGCTGGATCCCGGCGCCCGGGGCGCAGACCGCCTACCCGAAGGTGCCTGCACCGCCCCGCGGCGAGACCACCGTCACCGGCCGTCTGATGCCGAACGAGACGACCGAGGCCAGCGGCATCAAGGACCTCAAGGACCTGCCCGACCGGCAGATCATGCTGATCAACAGCAAGGAGCAGGCCGAGCGCCTCGGCAAAACGGTGCTCGGCGGCTACGTCGCCCAGACCGCGCCCGAGCCGAAGGGCCACACGCCCGAGCTGGTCGGAGCCCCCGGCAAGGAGGACTCCGCGCTGAACTACGCGTACGCGATCCAGTGGTGGCTGTTCGCCGCCGCGGTGCCCGTGGGCTGGGTGGTGCTGGTGCGGCGCGAGCTGCGGGAGCGGCGCCGCAAGGAAGAAGAGGCGGCCACGGCCGAGAGCGGGACGCCGGCCGCCGTCGCCTGACCGGACGCACATTCGGGGGCACGGCCGGGCGACGGCCGGAAACTCTCATGCAGCACCTCGCCGCTCACGGGGAACCCATGGCGTGTGCGCCCACATATCGAGGACTACGCCCTCATCGGTGACCACCAGACCGCCGCGCTCGTCGGCAGGGACGGGTCGATCGACTGGCTGTGCCTGCCCCGGTTCGACTCCCCCGCCTGCTTCGCCGCGCTGCTCGGCGGCGAGGACAACGGCCACTGGCGGCTCGCCCCCACAGGAGCGAAGGACTGCACCACGCGCGCGTACCGCTCCGGTTCCCTCGTGCTCGACACCGAGTGGGAGACCCCGGACGGCCGCGTCCGCGTCACCGACTTCATGCCGCAGCGCGACCGGGCCCCGGACGTCGTCCGGATCGTCGAGGGCCTCAGCGGACGCGTCACGATGCGCGGCACCCTGCGGCTGCGCTTCGACTACGGCTCCGTCGTGCCGTGGATGCGCCGCGCCGACGGGCACCGGGTCGCCGTCGCGGGTCCGGACTCGGCGTGGCTGCGCAGCGAACCGCGGGTCCACACCTGGGGCGAGGACTTCGGCACCCATTCGGAGTTCACGGTCGAGGCGGGCGAGACCGTCGCCTTCGTCCTGACCTGGCATCCCTCGCACGAGAAGCGCCCGCCGCTGATCGACGCCCACGAGTCGCTGCGGCACAGCCTGGAGGACTGGCGGGCGTGGACGGAGCACTGCACCTACGAAGGCCCGCACAAGGAGGCCGTGCTCCGCTCCCTGCTCACCCTCAAGACCCTCATCTACGCGCCGACCGGCGGCATCGTGGCCGCCCCCACCACCTCGCTGCCCGAGGAGATCGGCGGCGTACGGAACTGGGACTACCGGTACTGCTGGCTGCGCGACTCGACCCTGACGCTCGGCGCGCTGCTGTCGGCCGGCTACGTCGACGAGGCCGAGGCCTGGCGCGACTGGCTGCTGCGGGCCGCCGCGGGCGACCCGGCCGACCTGCAGATCATGTACGGCCTCGCGGGCGAGCGGCGGCTGCCCGAGCAGGAGCTCGACTGGCTGCGCGGCTACCGCGACTCGCGTCCCGTACGCGCGGGCAATGACGCCGCGCACCAGCTCCAGCTGGACGTGTACGGCGAGGTCGTCGACTCCCTCGCGCTCGCCCGCCGCGCGGGCCTGAAAGCCGGGTCGCACGCCTGGCGGCTCCAGTTGGCGCTGCTCGACTTCCTCGACGAGGCATGGCGCGAGCCCGACGAAGGGCTGTGGGAGGTGCGCGGGCCGCGCCGGCACTTCGTGCACTCGAAGGTGATGGTGTGGGTCGCCGCCGACCGCACCGTGCGCGCCATGGAGGACGATCCGAGTCTGCCCGGCGACATCGACCGGCTGCGCAAGCTGCGCGCCGCGGTCCACCGGGAGGTGTGCGAGCGCGGCTACGACGCGGAGCGCGGCACGTTCACCCAGTTCTACGGCTCGTCCGAACTGGACGCGGCCCTGCTGCTGATCCCCCGCGTCGGCTTCCTGCCACCGGACGACCCGCGCGTGATCGGCACGGTCGACGCGGTCCGCGACGAGCTGTCGTACGAGGGCTTCCTGCGCCGCTACAGCGCCGACGGGACCGGCGTGGACGGGCTGCCCGGTCAGGAGGGCGCGTTCCTGGTCTGCTCGTTCTGGCTCGCGGACGCGCTGCACATGACGGGGCGCGCGAAGGAGGCGCGCGAGCTGTTCGAACGGCTCGTGGCGCTGCGCAACGACGTGGGTCTGCTCGCCGAGGAGTACGACCCCGTGGCGGGCCGGCAGCTCGGCAACTTCCCGCAGGCGTTCAGCCACATCGGCCTCGTCGGCACGGCGCTGACCCTGTTCGGCACGGCGGACTCCGGAGGGGGAGGATAGGCCCATGGATCTTGGACTGAAGAACCGTGTGTACGTAGTCACCGGCGCGACGCGGGGCCTCGGCAACGCGGCCGCGCGCGAGCTGGTCGCCGACGGCGCGAAGGTCGTCATCAGCGGGCGCGACGAGCAGAAGGCGAAGGAGGCGGCGGCCGAGCTCGGCCCGAACGCGTACGGCGTCGCCGCCGACAACTCGGACCCGGACGTCGCCGAGCGCCTGATCGGGGCGGCACGCGAGCGGTTCGGATCCTTCGACGGGATCCTGGTGAGCGTCGGCGGGCCCGCGCCCGGCTTCGCCGCCGACAACACGGACGAGCAGTGGACGGCCGCGTTCGAGTCCGTGTTCCTCGGGGCGGTGCGGCTCGCGCGGGCCGCCGCCGAGCAGCTGGAGGAGGGCGGCGTCATCGGATTCGTGCTGTCCGGCTCCGTGCACGAGCCGATCCCCGGCCTGACCATCTCGAACGGGCTGCGCCCCGGGCTCGCCGGTTTCGCGAAGTCCCTGGCGAACGAGCTGGGGCCGCGCGGCATCCGCGTGATCGGGCTGCTCCCGGCGCGCATCGACACGGATCGCGTGCGCGAACTGGACGGCCTCGCGGCGGACCCGGAGGCGGCGCGGACGGCGCAGGAGTCCCGTATCCCGCTGCGGCGGTACGGGACTCCCCAGGAGTTCGGGCGGACCGCGGCGTTCTTCCTGTCCCCCGCCGCGTCCTACCTCACGGGTGTGATGCTGCCGGTGGACGGGGGCTTCCGGCACGGTTTCTGACGGTCGGCGCCAGGGAGGCAAAGCAGCAGGGCGGCAGGGCTCAACTGACCCGTTCCGCGCGGTGCTTGACCGCCCGCAGGCGGACCTCCGTCGGGAGTTCCGCGAGACCGGCGGAGTCCCTCGCCTGTTTCAGGGAGTCCTGGCTCAGCAGGCGCAGGGCCTCGCCGGGAACCGCGTGCGGCTCCAGGCTGAGGGTCGCGCGGGCCTGCGGAGCGGAGCGGCGGCCGATCAGCCGCACGCCGGCCCGGTCGACCCCGTCCAGGGACTCCGCACCACTCGCGAGGACGTTCTCCAGGGCCCGGCCCCGCAGCAGCGCCCCCTCGCCGTCGCCGCTGTCGACCAGCACCTCGGCGAGCCTGCGGCGCCGCAGCTGGGCCACCAGCCACCACAGGGCGAGCAGCACGACGACGCCGAGCACGGCGATCACCGTCGGCCAGAACCAGCCCTCGTCGTGCCAGCGCGCCCGGTCGGCATCGCTGACCAGCACGTCGTCCGGTCCGTCGTGGATCCACCACGACGGCGGCTTCGCCCCGAGCCCCACGGCGAGCACGGAGCCGCCGCCGAGCACGAGGACGAGCCCCAGCAGTCCGAGCACGATCCGGTTGACGGTCCTGAGCACGCCGCTCATCCCTTCTTCCCCGGCCGCGCGACCCGCACGGACAGACCGGGCGCCTTGCCGAGCCCCAGCGCCTTGATCCCGTCGCCGAGCGTGGCGTCCAGGTCGGTGCGTACGTCGTCGAGTTCACGGAAGTGCGAGAGCGCCCGCACGTCCACCTTGGAGCGCTTCACCCGGACCCTTACGGACTGCACGCCCGACACCTCCATGGCCCGGTCGCGCAGCACCATCGCCGCGGCGTCCCGGTGCAGCACCGCGCGGACGTCGGGGTGGGTGCGGCGCATCGGAAGCAGCGCGCGCAGCCCCGGCGTCACCGCGAGCAGGATCAGCCACAGGCCGAGCGCGGCCGCGACGCCCGCGCCGACGAGGACGGCGGTGTCGTCGAGGGTCCGGGTGGCGAGCTCGTCCGCGAGCGTCTGCCGCCACGACATGGACTCGCGGCCCGCCCGCACCGCGGCGACGTCGTAGAGCAGCAGTCCCGCGGCGGCCAGGATCACCAGGGCCACGAGCGCCGCCGGGACCCGCCGCGCCGCCCACAGGCGGCTCGCGTTCGGTTCGCTCTCCAGCGTGGGATGCGGTTCGTACGAGGCGGCGGACGCCGACTGGTCGAGCGTGCTGCCGTCCCGCTCGACCACCGGAATCGGCCGGGTGGGTTCACTCATCGGATTCTCCCCCGGTCCGTTCCACGGGTGTGCGCCGAGTGCAGCCGCTCGACCTGGACGGCCACCTCGGGCACTTCCATTCCCGCCAACTCCCTTACCCGCTGGGACACTTGGCGACGCACGGCGCCGCACTGGCGGCCGATGTCCGTCGGGTACTCCAGCTCGAGGCTGATCCGGACCCGGGCGCTGTCCTGCCGCACGGTGACCGTGGCGCTGGGCGCCGCACCGCCCTCAGGGACCCGGTCGACCGCCTCTCGTGCCGCGTGCGCGGCGATCTTCGCGACGACCCGGTCGGCGATCCGGGTCGCGCCGCGCTCGGCCGGCGCGACCTGTGCCGCCATCGGTCACCCCCGCCGATCGCCGCGCGAACGGAAGAACTCGCCGAACTCCAGGTCCCCTTCCAGGAACCGGCCCGCGACGAAGCCGATGGCGCCGAGCGCCGCCACCAGCAGGAAGGCCCCGAAGCCGCCGAAGTATCCGGCGAATCCGAGGGCCATGCCGGCGATCATGCCGACCACGGCCAGATTCATCGTGCGCTCCTCCTAGGGAAGCCCGTAGCTACGCGGACGGATCTCACTGGAGCCGGGACTCCGGCTCCTCGTCCTCCTCGTCCGGCAGCTTCACGTCGCTGACGGCGATGTTGACCTCGACGACCTCGAGCCCGGTCATGCGCTCGACGGCGACGATCACGTTCTCCCTGACGGCGCGCGCGGTGTCCGCGATCGACACGCCGTACTCGACGACGATCTCCAGATCGAGCGCCGTCTGTACCTCGCCGACCTCGGCCTTCACTCCGCGCGACACGGACTTGGCGCCGCCGGGGACCCGGTCGCGCACCGCGCCGAACGTGCGGGAGATACCGCTGCCCATGGCGTGCACGCCCTCGACGTCGCGCGCCGCGAGGCCCGCGATCTTCTCGACGACGCCGTCGGCGATGGTGGTCCGCCCCCGGCCTGCGGGGTCGCCGCCGCCCCGCTTGGTCACGTTGGTCTTCGCTGCGGCGGGAGCGGGCGTCTCGCCCGGCTTCTGCGCGGTGTCACTCATCGGGCCGTCCCCTCGGTGAAGTGGGATCTCGGTGGGGTGCTGCTTTCTTTTGCCCACATTAAGTGCGGTTGCGCGAAGGCGCGCTCGGTATGGGGCAGCCTGGGGCAATGACCGCTGATCGATGGACACAGGCAGTGCGTACGCAGCTCGGGCTCGGCAGATTGCTGCCGCTGGGTGGGCCACAGGACGGGGCGTGGGTCACGGAACCGGCGGCGGCACGGGCGCTGCGCCGTGCGGTGCAAGGGGTGCGCGGTGTGCGGCTGGGCGCGCTGCGCATCGGTCTCGCCGACCCCGACGAGGCGGCGCAGCCCGTGGTGCCGGCCCCGCCGAGCGCCCTGCCGCCGGGGGCCTTGCGGCTCACGGCGGACTGCGCGGCGACGGCCGAGGAACCGTTGCCGGTTGCAGCCGATCGGCTGAGGGAGGCGCTCGCGGGGGCGGCGGAGCGGGTGGGTCTTGTGGTGGCGGAGGTCGACCTCCAGGTCACGGCGCTGCTCGATGAGGAGGGCCGGGCGGAGGAGGAGGCTTCCGGTGCCGCCGGGGAGCCGGATTCCGGCGACCCGAAGCCGGCCGCGACCTCGGGGGACTCGGGGGATGCCGGGCGGGTGGCGGAAGCGGTGCTCGCGGTGCCGGGGGTCACGCGGCTGACCGGAGCGCTCGGTGGGCTGGGGCGGGCGGTCCACATCGAGGACCACCCGGCCGAGGCGGCTCTTCCGCGGCGCCATGTGCGGGTGGAGCTGGCGGTGGCGGCGGATGTCCGCGCGATCGAGGTGACCGGGGCCGTTCGGGCGGCCGTCGCCAAGGCGCTTCCGAACAATCCGACCGTCGCGGTGCTGGTCACCGACCTCACGACGTAGATCGCCCCCGCCGCCCCTACCCGTCCCATCCCTGGGGGCTGCGCCCCCGGACCCCCTGTCCTCAATCGCCGGACGGGCTGGGGTGGGTCGAGTGGTGGTGTCAGTCGCCCAAGCCCGCCAGGTCGCGCAGGCGGCGGCCCTGGGCGGCGCGTTCCGCGGTGCGCTGCTCGTCGAGGGTGCGGCCGGTGACGCCCTGGAGCAGCGCCTTCGTCTCGATCACGGCGTCGCGGGGCGCGGCGACGAGGGCCGCGACCAGGTCCTGGGCCGCGTCGGCGAGCTCGCCCGCGGGGACGGACACATTGGCAAGACCGCTGCGTACGGCCTCGTCGGCGTGGACGTAGCGGCCGGTGACGCAGATTTCGAGGGCGCGCGCGTAGCCGACCAGCGAGACGAGCGGGTGCGTGCCCGTCAGGTCCGGCACCAGGCCGAGGCTGGTCTCGCGCATGGAGAACTGCACGTCGTCGGCGACGACGCGCAGATCGCAGGAGAGGGCGAGCTGGAAGCCGGCCCCGATGGCATGCCCCTGCACCGCGGCGACGGTCAGGATGTCGCTGCGCCGCAGCCATGTGAACGCGTCCTGGTACTCGGCGATCGTCGCGTCGAGGACGTCGTCGTCACCGCGTGCCAGGTCGATGAAGGACGGCTCGCCGTCGAAGCCCTCGGGCGTGAAGGCCTGACGGTCGAGGCCCGCGGAGAAGGACTTGCCCTCACCGCGCACCACGACGACCCGCACGGACCCCGGCAGGGCACGCCCGGCCTCGCCCAACGCCCGCCACAGAGCGGGGCTCTGGACGTTGCGCTTGTCCGGGTTGGTCAGGCTGACCGTGGCGATCGCGTCGTCGACGGTGAGCCGGACGCCGTCCTTGTCGAGCAGCGGTGCGGGCTGGTTCATCTGGGCCTCCGGGTCTGCGCAGCCGTACGTCACGTAGTCGTACGAGACGTAAGTGACTGCACAGTAACCACCCGGCCGGACAGCGGACCGACCGGGTGGTCAGTTGGGCCCAGTGAGCCGAGCGAGCCCCGCGAGGGTCAGGCCGACGCGGCCTTCTTGCCTCGCGTGGCCCCGCCGCGACCGCGCAGCGTGACCCCGGATTCGCTCAGCATCCGGTGGACGAAGCCATACGAGCGGCCGGTCTCCTCGGCCAATGCCCGAATGCTCGCACCGGAGTCGTACTTCTTCTTCAGGTCTGCCGCGAGCTTGTCGCGCGCGGCTCCGGTTACCCGGCTGCCCTTCTTCAGAGTCTCGGCCACCCGTGCCTCCTCATGGGAAGTGCGCTCTGGATTTCCCATGATCACCCCTTGCGGCGTTCCTGGCCACCCATTCGGCAAGGTCCATAGACCCTCAATTCCGGGCTCGACGGGGATCCACACGAGTGGAATCCGGAATTCCGGCGGGGTTTCACGGCCCTCGAATGCGCCCGCGCGAAGGAAGCGCCAGGTCAGCCACGGGCCAGGCGCCGCAAGGGCGCCATGCACGACGCGGCCCCGAATTCCGTGCATGACACACCTGAGTACGAGGCGATCTCACCCAGATGAAGGATCACGGATCGGCCGAATGATCCAGATGGAGTGGATCAACGAGTGGATCAGGCGAGGGCCACGAGATCCGCGTACGTCTGGCCCCACAGGTCCTCGATGCCGTCCGGAAGCAGGATGATCCGCTCCGGCTGGAGGGCGTCCACGGCGCCCTCGTCGTGCGTGACGAGGACGACCGCACCCTTGTACGTGCGCAGCGCGCCGAGGATCTCCTCGCGGCTGGCCGGGTCGAGGTTGTTGGTGGGCTCGTCGAGGAGGAGGACGTTCGCGGACGACACGACGAGCGTGGCGAGCGCGAGGCGGGTCTTCTCGCCGCCGGAGAGGACCCCGGCCGGCTTGTCGACGTCGTCGCCGGAGAACAGGAACGAGCCGAGCGTCTTGCGCACCTGGATCAGGTCCAGGTCGGGGGAGGCGGAGCGCATGTTCTCCAGGACCGTGCGCTCCGGGTCGAGGGTCTCGTGCTCCTGCGCGTAGTAGCCGAGCTTGAGGCCGTGGCCCTCGATGACCTGGCCCGTGTCGGGCTTCTCGGCGCCGCCGAGGAGCTTGAGCAGGGTCGTCTTGCCCGCGCCGTTGAGGCCGAGGATGACGACGCGCGAGCCCTTGTCGATGGCCAGGTCGACGTCCGTGAAGATCTCCAGGGAGCCGTAGGACTTCGACAGGCCCTCGGCCATGAGCGGCGTCTTGCCGCACGGCGAGGGCTCGGGGAAGCGCAGCTTGGCGACCTTGTCGGACTGGCGGACCTCTTCGAGACCGGAGAGGAGCTTGTCGGCGCGCTTGGCCATGTTCTGCGCGGCGACGGTCTTGGTGGCCTTGGCGCGCATCTTGTCGGCCTGCGCGTTCAGCGTCGCGGCCTTCTTCTCGGCGTTCTGCCGCTCGCGCTTGCGGCGCTTCTCGTCCGCCTCGCGCTGCTGCTGGTAGAGCTTCCAGCCCATGTTGTAGACGTCGATCTGGGAGCGGTTGGCGTCCAGGTAGAAGACCTTGTTGACGACCGTCTCGACCAGCTCGACGTCGTGGGAGATCACGATGAAGCCGCCGCTGTACGTCTTGAGGTAGTCGCGCAGCCAGATGATCGAGTCCGCGTCCAGGTGGTTCGTGGGCTCGTCGAGGAGCAGCGTGTCCGCGTCCGAGAAGAGGATGCGGGCCAGCTCGATACGGCGCCGCTGACCGCCGGAGAGCGTGTGCAGGGGCTGGCCGAGCACGCGGTCGGGGAGGTTGAGCGCGGCGGCGATGGTGGCGGCCTCGGCCTCGGCGGCGTACCCGCCCTTGGTGAGGAACTCCGTCTCCTGGCGCTCGTACTGCCGCAGGGCCTTGGCCTGCGTGGCTCCCGAGCCGTTCGCGATGCGCTGCTCGTTCTCGCGCATCTTGCGCATCAGGACGTCGAGGCCGCGGGCCGAGAGGATGCGGTCGCGGGCCAGCACGTCGAGGTCGCCGGTGCGCGGGTCCTGCGGCAGGTAGCCGACCTCGCCGGAGCGCGAGATGGTGCCGCCGGCCGGCTGGCCCTCGCCCGCCAGGCACTTCGTGAGGGTCGTCTTGCCCGCGCCGTTGCGCCCGACGAGGCCGATGCGGTCGCCCTTGGCGACACGGAAGGAGGCGTTCTCGATGAGGATGCGCGCGCCGGCGCGCAGTTCGATACCCGAGGCGGTGATCAAGGGAGGTACTCCAGGACAGGATTAACGGCTGGTTGACAGGGCGGGGGCCAATCAGCGCCGCTAATGCACCCAGAGAAGGAACGTCATACGAACCAGTTTACCGGTGACGTGCAAGCGGTTTTCCCGGGCGCCCGCGTCCCCCGTTCGGCCCTCCGATCCGGCCCCGCTGACCAGGGACGTAACAGGATGAGGGGGTCGATGACCGGCGAGAAGGCGGTGCTCATGCAGTTCGACGACGACGCGCGTCTGGACACCTCGGAGGTCCAGGACGTGCGCGGCAGCCGGCTTCCCGGCGGGCGGGCCACCATGGGCGGCGGACTCGTGGGGGTGATCGCGCTCGTCCTCGGGCTGCTCTTCGGCACGGACCAGTTCGGGCTCTCCGACGGGACCACCGGGGCCCCCGCCGCTCAGATGTCCAGCGAGGCGCAGGTCCAGGAGCAGTGCCGCACGGGCTCCGACGCGAACAGCCGGCAGGACTGCCGGACCGTCGCCGTGGTCAACAGCGTGCAGGACTTCTGGGGAGCGGAGTTCGGGCGCAGGAGCGCCGCGTACACGCCCGCGTCGACGGTGTTCTTCACCAACCAGGTCGCCACCGCGTGCGGCTCGGCGACCTCGGCGGTCGGGCCGTTCTACTGCCCCGGCGACCGGCGGGTCTATCTCGATCTCGGCTTCTTCGACGAGCTGCGCACGAAGTTCGGTTCGAGCGGCGGGCCCTTCGCGCAGGCCTACGTCGTGGCGCACGAGTACGGGCACCACGTGCAGAACCTGATGGGCACGCTCACCCGCGCCCAGGACGGGCGTACGGGCGAGGACAGCAACGCGGTGAAGGTCGAACTGCAGGCGGACTGCTACGGGGGTGTGTGGGCGCGGCACGCGACGCGCACGCCCACCGAGTCCACCGGCAGGCCGCTGATCACGAGCCTGACCGACGCGGACATCCGCGACGGACTGGACGCCGCCGCGGCGGTCGGCGACGACCGGATCCAGGAGCGGTACCAGGGCCGGGTGACGCCGGAGACGTGGACGCACGGCTCGGCCGCCCAGCGCCAGCAGTGGTTCTACCGGGGCTTCGAGAGCGGCGACATGGCCCAGTGCAACACCTTCCGGTGAGACCGGGCCACTGACCTCCTACGCGCCGCCGGTGTGCACCTGGAAGGCCGCCCTGCGGACCGCCTTCGCGAGCGCCGGGTCGGGGTGCGCTGCGGCCAGCGCGACGAGCACCTGCACCGTGCGCGGATGCCCGACGGCCCGCACCTCCTCGATCAGCGCGGGCACCGTCGGCTGCACCGCGGCCTCCAAGTGCCGTACGAGGAGGGGGGCTTCGCCGTGGTCGGCGACGGCGGCGGCGGTGTCCACCCACAGCCAGGTCGCCTCCTCGCGGCTGAGGACCGTGTGCACGTCCTCCGGGTCGGCGCCCTCGTACTCGGCGAGCCACAGCAGGGCGTAGGGGCGCAGGTGCGGGTCGTCGGCGGCGCGCCGGACCTCGGGCTCGGCGGGGGCGCCGACGACGCGCAGCGCCTCGAAGGCGAGTCCGCGCAGCAGGGCGTCCTCGCCGCGGGCGGCGTCGAGGAGGTCGGTGACGGCGGTGCCGATGTCACGGGCGGCGAGCCAGGCCCGGTACTCGTCGCGCGCGGCCTTCGGGCGCAGGCGGGCGCAGCCGCGCAGCATGTCCTCGGCCGCCACCTCGATGTTCCCGGCCGGGGACTGGGCGGCGACGCAGATCTGCTCCAGCTTGACCCACACCGCCCAGCTGCCGAGCGGGGTGAGGGCGGCGTGCCCGTCCTCGTACGTGAGCGCGCCGACGGCGGCGAGGCCGCGCAGCGACCAGTCGAGCAGCGGGAGCAGCGGGGTGTCCTGCGGCGGAGTCGGCTCCGGCTGGGGCCCGAAGGGAATCTCGCAGCGTTCCGTGCGCAGCTCGGTGACGCGCTGGTCGAGCAGGTCCAGGAGCTGGGCGGCGGCGACCCGGTCCGCCATCAGCTGCAGGAAGCTCAGCAGTTGCGGCACCGCCTCGACGACCTCGGCCACCGCGGCGGGGCCGACCTCCTCCGGCGCCGGGTGCACCAGCGACCAGGCGTCGAACAGGGCGACCCAGCCGCGCAGCACGGCGGTGTCGTCGCGGTCCCAGGCGCGCAGCCGCCAGCCGGGCCGGGCGCTGGCTCCGTGCACCTCGACGAGCCCGGCGAGGCGGGCCGTGTCCCAGTCCGCGCGGACCTGATCGACCGTCAGTCCCAGCTCGTCCGCGGCGCGCAGGGCCGTCGCGTCGGCGAGGGTGCCCTTGCCGTCGCGGGCGGCCGTGCTGTTGCCGGGGCCGATCCTGGTGTCCGCCCAGCGGGCCACGCGGACGGCGGCGGCGAGGTCGCGGCGCGCGGCGCGGGCGAGCTCCGCGGGCGGTGGGGTGCCCTCCGGTGGGCGGGGTGCGGGACGGCGTGCGGCGACCGGCCGCGGGGTCGGGGCGGCCAGGGGCTGGCGGCGCGGGCTGACGAGTCGGAGCCGGGAGTCGCGCGGGGTACGGGACGTCACGAAGGGCAGTCTCCCGGTTGACCCTGCCAATTCCCAAACGGGGGCCCTGTACTGCCGTTACATCAACGGCGTCAGGAACCTTCGCAGCGCCTCCTCGTAGCCCTTCGAATCCGCGTTCCACATCGCGTTGTGCGGGGCCTGTTCCACCTCGTGGAGGGTGACCAGGTCCGGGCGGCGGTCCGCCAGGCGGCGGGAGAGCGCCCACGGGGACACCTCGTCGCCGGGGCCGTGGATCAGCAGCGTGGGGACCTTGAGGGTGCGCGGGTCCGCGGTCTGCGAGAGGCGGTCGCCGGTCAGGCCCGTGCGGCCCTGCGCGGCGCGGACCGCGAGCGGGAGCAGCGGGCCCGGGGTGCGGCGGGCGCGGGCCAGGGCGCGCAGCGTCGCCTCCCAGCTGAGCACCGGCGAGTCGAGGACGAGGCCCTTGATCCGGTCGCGCAGCGCCGAGTGGGCCGCCGCGTGCAGGGCCATCGCGGCGCCCGTCGACCAGCCGAGCACGATGACGTCGCGGGCGCCGTAGCGCACGGCGTAGCGGATCGCCGCGTCCAGGTCGCGCCACTCCGTCTCGCCCAGGTGGTTCAGGCCGTCCGGGGAGCGGGGCGCGCCGAGGTCGCCGCGGTAGGCGAGGTCGAGCACCGGGAACTGGTGGCGGTGCAGGAACTCCATGAGGTTCATGGGGTGTTCGCGGGTGGTGCCGAGCCCGTGCACGGCGATCACCCAGGTGTCGCGGGTGCCGGGCAGGAACCAGGCGGGCAGCGCGCCGAGTTCGCCGGGCACGTCGACGTCGGCGTGGTCGAGGCCGAGCGCGGCCTTGGGGTCGCCGATGTGCACCTGGGGCGTGAGCCAGGCCCTGGCGCCGGGTTCGAGCGTCCCGTGGGTGACCCGCTCCAGGCGGCGTACGACGGTGTCGGCGGAGGTCGTGGCCGATTCGAGGACCGGGCCGACCACCGCGTGGTAGCCGTCGCCCTGCAGCCCGTACCTGCCGGGTCGCAGCGAGGCCAGGTCGCGGGTCAGGGTGACCTGGCCCGCGGCGGTGGCGTGCACGGTGAGTCTCGGCTCGGTGGGCAGCGGGCGGCCGGCGGGCGCCTTGAGCGCTGCGTCGCTGGCCAGGCGGCCCGCGGCGATCGCGGCGGCCGAGGCCCCCAGGGCGGCGGTGACGGCAGCGGCCGTCGCTTTGGCGGTGCGCACCCGTCCAGTGTCGGCTCCCGGGCCCGCCCCGGCCAGTGGGGCGACGGCCACGGGTGACGCGAACGGCGCGTACCGGTCAGCGGGCGCCCTGCTGCCCGTATCCGCCGAGCCGCTCCCCCACCTCGCGCAACTGCTCCCCGGTCAGCAACGAAGGGGTGCGGCCGGGGACGGAGTGGGCGGTGAGCCACAGGCGGCACATCCACTCCAGTTGTGCGGTGCGGTCGTATGCGGCGGCGAGGGTGGCTCCGTATGTGAGCGCGCCGTGGTTCTGCAGCAGGCATCCCGTGCGGTCGGCCAGGGCGAGCAGCATGTTCTCGGCCAACTCCCGCGTGCCGTACGTGGCGTAGGGGGCGACGCGGACGGGGCCGCCGAGCGCCGCCGTCATGTAGTGCACGGGCGGGAGCTCGGACACGAGCGTCGAGACCGCGGTGGCGTGCACGGCGTGGGTGTGCACGACGGCGCGGGCGTCGGTGTGCCGGTAGACGGCGAGGTGCATCGGGAGCTCGCTGGTCGGCCTCAGGGTGCCGGCCCGGCGCTCGCCGTCGAGGCCGACGGCGAGGAGATCGTCCGGGCCGAGTTCGTCGTAGGGGACGCCGGTCGGGGTGACGAGCACGGTGTCGCCCACCCGCGCCGAGACATTGCCCGAGGTCCCGACGACCAGGCCGTCGGCCACCGTCCGGCGGGCCGTCGCCACCAGGTCCTGCCATGCCGCGTCGAGTTCCCGGAGCTGTGTCATGGCGCGCATCCTGCCAGCCACTTGGCGGAGGCCGAACCTCCGGAATACCCCATATGGGGATTGATCACTCTCCGATGTTGTTTGGCCGACCTTGACCGGGTAATTGATGATCTCTCGCTACTCTCTGGGGGTTCCCTGGGGATTTGTCATGCACGTCGTCACTTTCGGGGGGTATCCATGGCTCTCAGCCGCACCTCGTCCCCGCGACGCCGCCGCGTCGCCGCGTTCACCTCCGTCGCCGCACTGACCATCGGCGGCACCCTGCTCGCGGAGCTGCCGGCCCAGGGCGCGGGCAAGCCGCGCGGGCACGACGTCTCGTCGCACCAGAAGAACGTGAACTGGCAGAAGGCCAGGAACAACGGCGCCCGGTTCGTCTACGTCAAGGCGACCGAGTCGACGAACTACCGCAACCCCTACTTCTCCCAGCAGTACAAGGGCGCCCGGAACGCCGGCATCATCCGCGGGGCGTACCACTTCGCACTGCCGAACAAGTCCTCCGGCAAGGCGCAGGCCTCGTACTTCGTGCGCAACGGCGGGGCGTGGCGGCGCGACGGCTGGACGCTGCCGCCCGCGCTCGACATGGAGTACAACCCGTACGGCAAGGGCAAGCACCCCTGCTACGGGCTGCGGAAGTCCACACTGGTGTCCTGGATCAAGTCCTTCAGCGACCAGGTCGTGCGCAGCACGGGACGCCGTCCGGTCATCTACACGAACGCGCGATGGTGGAAGCAGTGCACCGGGAACAGCCGGGCCTTCGCCACCAACCACGCGTTGTGGCTCGCCCGGTACGACCGGAGCGCGGGCGCACTACCGGCGGGCTGGGGCTACTGGACGTTCTGGCAGCACGCCGACCGCGGCCGGCTGCCGGGTGATCAGAATCTCTTCAACGGCTCGATGTCCCAGCTCAAGCGGTTCGCGCAGGGGTAGTCGAAAGACCCGGCCGAAGGTCCCCGGAGCCCAGTATTCCGGGGCCGAGGGCACCTCGAACCGGAACCCGGGGCGCCGCCTCCCGTCAAGCGGAGCGAGCGCCCTCCGGTTCGGGTCACCGCGGCGCCCGTCCCAGTTCATCTTCCGTTCACTCGGGCTCTTTACGTTCCAACTGCCACTGACGTCCAACCGAAGCCTGGGTAAATGGAACACATCACGCTGCTCCTAGCGATCGTGATCGTTACCGCGCTGGTCTTTGATTTCACCAACGGTTTCCACGACACCGCCAACGCGATGGCCACGACCATCTCGACAGGCGCCCTCAAGCCGAAGACGGCGGTGGCCATGTCCGCCGTGCTGAACCTCGTCGGAGCGTTCCTTTCCGTCGAAGTCGCCAAGACCATCTCCGGCGGCATCATCAATGAGGACGGCCTCAAAACAGAGGTCATCTTCGCGGCGCTGGTAGGCGCCATCCTCTGGAATCTGCTGACCTGGCTGCTCGGCCTGCCGTCCAGCTCCTCGCACGCCCTGTTCGGTGGCCTCATCGGCGCCGCGGTCATGTCGATGGGCTGGTCCTCGGTCAACGGCGGCACCGTCGTCACCAAGGTGCTGCTGCCCGCGGTGGCCGCGCCGCTCGTCGCCGGCATCGCCTCGATGCTGGCCACCCGCCTCACGTACCGCATCAGCAGGAAGACGGACGAGAAGGCGACCGCCAAGGGCTACCGCGCCGGGCAGATCGCCTCCGCGGGCCTCGTCTCCCTCGCGCACGGCACGAACGACGCGCAGAAGACGATGGGCATCATCACCCTCGCCCTGATCACCGGCGGCGTCATCGCGCCGGACGCCGACCCGCCGATGTGGGTCATCGTCTCCGCCGGTGTGGCCATCGCCCTCGGCACGTACCTGGGCGGCTGGCGCATCATCCGCACCATGGGCAAGGGCCTCACCGAGCTCGCCCCGCAGCAGGGCTTCGCCGCGCAGACCAGCGCCGCGACGGCGATCCTCGCCTCCTCGCACATCGGCTTCTCCCTCTCCACCACGCAGGTCTGCTCCGGCGGTGTGATGGGTGCGGGCCTCGGCCGCAAGGGCGGCGTCGTCCGCTGGTCGACCGCCTCCCGGATGTTCATCGCGTGGGGTCTGACGCTGCCGGCCGCGGGCCTGGTGGGCGCGGGCGCCGAGTTCCTGACCAAGCAGGGCCCGTGGGGCATCGGCCTCACCGCCGCGCTGCTCGTGATCGGCTCCGCGGTCATCTGGAAGCTGTCGCGCCGCAACTCCATCGACCACACCAACGTCACGGCGGACGAGCCGCACGCCCCCTCCGCACAGGAGGCTCCGGGCGTCGTCACGACCGCGATGGCCTCGGTCACCCCGCCGCCGGCGGGCACGGTCGAGTCGGCCGAGTCCGAGGCGAAGAACACCGAGCGGCCGAAGGCCGGAGCGGTGAACGACCCCGCGCGCGCCGCCGGCGCCACGCTGTAGTTCAGAAGGAAGCAGGACAGGTATGAAGATCGACTGGGCGGCCCTCGGCTCCGTCTTCGGTGTCTCGCTCGTGGTCACCGTGGCCCTCGTCGGCCTGTTCACCCTCGGCATCGTCGCCCTCTCCAAGCGGGAGTCCGCGGCGCGCGAGGGCGGCTCGGCGGCGGTCGCGACGTCCGGCGCCTACGTCTGCTTCGCCCTGTGCGCGGCGGCCGTGGCCTACGGGATCTATCTGATCGTGGCCTGACAGGCCCCGATGACGCACCGATGGGGTGCGGGACGTACGACGTCCCGCACCCCATCCGCGTACTGAACAGCAAGTTGACGTGCCAACTCGGAGCGTGGTGGACTTCCCCCGCCATATACGGCAGCAGCTGAGGAAGCCGGTGCGAATCCGGCGCGGTCCCGCCACTGTGAGCCCCCTTCTCCAAAGGGGCGAGCCAGGAACTCTCGCTGCCGGTCTCTTCGAACCAGGGCGTGGACACCCTGAGTGAGGACACCCACCGCCATGTTCGCCCCGCGCGGCACTTGGCGGCACGAGCGCGTGTACGCGTGCGGTGCCGCCGCCGGAATCTTCACCGACCTTCTTCTTGGTGATCCGCGCCGAGGGCACCCCGTAGCCGGATTCGGCCGCGCCGCCGCGGCCGTCGAGCGCGGGCTGTGGCGCGACCACCGCGGCGCGGGCGCCCTGCACACCGTGGTGTGTGCCGGAGGCGCCGCCGCTCTCGCCGCCGTCGCCACCCGTGCCGTACGCCGCTCCCCCGCCGCCTCCGTCGCGCTGACGGCCGCCGCCACCTGGGCCGTCGTCGGCGGCACCTCGCTGGGCCGCGAGGCGCGCGGCGTGGGGTCCGCCCTGGAGGCCGGGGACGTGGAGCTCGCGCGGGAGCTGCTGCCCCGGCTGTGCGGCCGTGACCCGCAGGGGCTGGATGCCGAGGGCATCGCCCGCGGCGTCGTCGAGTCCGTCGCCGAGAACACCTCCGACGCTGTCGTGGGCGCGCTCGTGTGGGGCGCGCTCGGCGGGGTGCCGGGGCTTGTCGCCTTCCGCGCGGTGAACACGCTCGACGCGATGGTCGGGCACAAGTCCTCGAAGTACCGGCGGTTCGGCTGGGCCTCGGCCCGCCTCGACGACGTGGCCGGCTGGCCGGGAGCGCGCCTGACCGGCGCCCTCGCCGTACTCGCCGGTGGCAGGCCACGCCAGGCGCTGGAGGCGTGGCGGACGGACGCGCGGCGTCATCCCAGCCCGAACGCGGGCGTCGTCGAGTCCTCCTTCGCGGGCGCGCTCGGGGTGCGGCTCGGCGGGACCCTGGCGTACGGCGGGCGGGTCGAGCACCGGCCGGTGCTGAACGCGCCGGGGCGGGCGGTCGAGGTGCGTGATGTGGATCGGGCCGTGCGCTTGTCACGGCGGGTGTCTCTGTTGGCGTTGGGAGTCTGTGTGGGTGCGCGACTGGCTGTACGAGCGCGGGGGCGGCGATGACGGGCGGCGGGCTGCTCGTCGCGGGGACCACCTCCGACGCCGGGAAGAGTGTCGTCACCGCCGGGATCTGCCGGTGGCTGGTGCGGCAGGGCGTGAAGGTCGCGCCGTTCAAGGGCCAGAACATGTCCCTGAACTCGTTCGTGACCCGCGAGGGCGCCGAGATCGGGCGGGCGCAGGCCATGCAGGCGCAGGCCGCCCGGGTCGAGCCGAGCGCGCTCATGAACCCCGTACTGCTGAAGCCGGGCAGCGACCGCAGCAGCCAGGTCGTCCTCATGGGCAAGCCCGTGGGCGAGCTCAGCGCGCGGGGCTACCACGGTGGGCGGCAGGCCTCGCTGATGGACACCGTCGTCGGGTGCCTGGAGGAGCTGCGGGCCACCCACGACGCCGTGATCTGCGAGGGCGCCGGGTCGCCCGCCGAGATCAATCTGCGCCGCACCGACATCGTGAACATGGGGCTCGCGCGGGCCGCACGCCTTCCGGTGCTCGTGGTGGGCGACATCGACCGGGGCGGGGTCTTCGCCTCGTTCTTCGGGACGACGGCGCTGCTCGCTCCCGAGGACCAGGAGCTGCTCGCCGGGTACCTCGTCAACAAGTTCCGGGGCGACGTGAGCCTGCTGGAACCCGGGCTCGACATGCTCAAGTCCCTTACGGGGCGCGACACTTACGGCGTTCTGCCGTTCCAGCACGGGCTCGGCATCGACGAGGAGGACGGGCTCCGGGTGTCCCTGCGGGGCGCCGTACGGGAGTCGCTCGTGGCGCCGCCGGTGGGCGAGGACGTGCTGCGGGTCGCCGTGTGCGCGGTGCCGCTGATGTCGAACTTCACCGATGTGGACGCGCTGGCCGCCGAGCCGGGTGTCGTCGTGCGGTTCGTCGACCGGGCCGAGGAGCTCGTCGACGCCGATCTCGTCGTGGTGCCGGGGACGCGTGGCACCGTGCGGGCGCTCGACTGGCTGCGCGAGCGGGGGCTCGCGGACGCCCTTGCGCGGCGGGTGGCCGAGGGCCGTCCCGTGCTCGGCATCTGCGGTGGCTTCCAGCTGCTCGGCGAGACCATCGAGGACGAGGTCGAATCGCGGGCCGGGACCGTCGACGGGCTCGGGCTGCTTCCCGTACGTGTGCGGTTCGAGGTGGAGAAGACCCTCGCGCGGCCGGTCGGCGAGGCGCTCGGCGAGCACGTCGAGGGGTACGAGATCCATCACGGGGTCGCCGAGGTGCTGGGCGGAGAAACCTTCCTGGACGGGTGCCGGGTCGGGGCCGTGTGGGGGACGCACTGGCACGGGTCGCTGGAGTCGGACGGGTTCCGGCGGGCGTTTCTGCGGGCTGTCGCCGATGCGGCCGGGCGGCGGTTCGTGCCGGCGCCGGACACGTCGTTCGAGGCGCTTCGGGAGGAGCAGCTCGATCGGCTCGGGGATCTGATCGAGCGGCATGCGGATACGGGGGCGTTGTGGCGGTTGATCGAGGGTGGGGCTCCGGGCGGGTTGCCGTTCGTGCCGCCGGGGGCGCCGTGATGGGAAGTCGCCCCCGCCGCCCCTTCCCGTCCCGTCCCCGGGGGCTGCGCCCCCGGACCCCCGAAAAGATTGCGCCCCGCGGCGGAGTCGCAAATAGACACAGCCCCGCGCCCCTGATCGTCCCCCCTGGACATGTTCGTCTCACTGGAGGTTGGTGGCTAATGCCCACTCCCTATCCGTTCTCCGCCGTCGTCGGGCAGGACGATCTGCGGCTTGCTCTGTTGTTGAATGCCGTGTCGCCCGCCGTTGGTGGTGTGCTCGTGCGCGGGGAGAAGGGGACCGCGAAGTCCACCGCCGTACGTGCCCTGTCCGCGCTCATGCCGGGTGTGGATGTCGTCTCCGGGTGTCGGTTCTCGTGTGATCCGGCGAGCCCCGATCCGCAGTGCCCGGACGGGCCGCACGATGACGCTCCCGGCGGCCAACGGGACGCCCGCATGGTCGAGTTGCCGGTCGGTGCGTCCGAGGACCGGCTCGTGGGCGCGCTCGACATCGAGCGGGCGCTGTCCGAGGGCGTGAAGGCCTTCGAGCCGGGGCTGCTCGCCGACGCGCACCGCGGGATCCTGTACGTCGACGAAGTGAACCTGCTGCACGATCACCTCGTCGACCTGCTGCTCGACGCCGCCGCCATGGGTGCCTCGTACGTCGAGCGCGAGGGCGTCTCCGTACGGCACGCCGCGCGATTCCTCCTCGTAGGGACGATGAACCCCGAAGAGGGCGAGCTGCGGCCGCAGCTGCTCGACCGGTTCGGGCTGACCGTGGAGGTCGCGGCCTCGCGCGAGCCGGAGCAGCGGGTGGAGGTCGTCAAGCGGCGGCTCGCCTACGACGACGACCCCGAGGGCTTCGTCGGCCGGTGGGCCGAGGACGAGGCCGAGGTGCGGGCCCGGATCGTCGCGGCGCGTGAGCTGCTGCCCCACGTGCGTCTCGGTGACCGGGCGTTGACGCAGATCGCGGCGACGTGTGCGGCCTTCGAGGTGGACGGCATGCGCGCCGACATCGTGATGGCGCGCACCGCGACCGCGCTCGCCGCCTGGGCGGGCCGCGAGGACGTACTGGCGGAGGACGTGCGGCAGGCGGCACTGCTCGCGCTGCCGCACCGCAGGCGCCGCAACCCGTTCGACGCGCCGGGCCTCGACGAGGACAAGCTCGACGAGACGCTGGACGAGTTCGGTCCCGAGAACGAGGAGGAGGAGCCCGAGGGCCCGGAGGGGGACGACGATCCCGACGGGCCCGGCGGCGGCCCGGACGGCGGCGGCCCCGGTGGTGGTGTGCCGCCGCAGCAGGACGGTCCGCACGACGCCCCGCAGGAGAGCGGCGACTCGCAGGACACGCGGGACCCGCAGGACGCCCCGGCCGGTGACGACCGGGAGGACTCCCCCGAGGAGCCCGCCGCCGCGCCCGCGTCCGGTGGTGGGGCCGCCGAGCAGAAGCCCGTGGCGGCCGGTGAGCCCTTTCGTACGAAGATGCTGAGCGTGCCCGGCCTCGGTGAGGGCGCGGCGGGGCGCAGGTCCCGGGCGCGTACCGAGCACGGCCGCACCACAGGCGCGACGCGTCCCCGTGGCGCCCTCACCAAGCTGCACCTGGCGGCGACCGTGCAGGCCGCCGCCCCGCACCAGCGGGCGCGCGGCCGTTCGGGCCGGGGGCTCGTCGTACGCCGCGACGATCTGCGGCAGGCGACCCGTGAGGGGCGCGAGGGGAACCTCGTCCTGTTCGTGGTCGACGCCTCCGGGTCGATGGCGGCGCGGCAGCGGATGACCGCCGTGAAGGGCGCCGTCCTCTCGCTGCTGCTCGACGCGTACCAGCGACGGGACAAGGTGGGGCTCGTGACCTTCCGGAAGTCGACGGCCGAGGTCGCCCTGCCGCCCACGTCGAGCGTGGACGCGGCGGCGAGCCGCCTGGAGTCGCTGCCGACCGGCGGGCGCACCCCGCTGGCGGCCGGGCTGCTCAAGGCCCACGAGGTGCTGCGCGTGGAGCGGCTGCGGGATCCGGCGCGGCGGCCCCTGATGGTCGTCGTGACCGACGGGCGGGCTACCGGCGGGCCCGAGCCCGTGCAGTTGGCGGGGCGTGCGGCCGGGTTGCACGCCGCCGAGGGCACGGCCTCCGTGGTCGTCGACTGCGAGACCGGCATGGTGCGGCTCGGGCTCGCCACGGAACTCGCAGGACGGCTCGGCGGCACCGCCGTCACGCTGGACGAGCTGCGGGCGGACTCCATCGCCGGGCTCGTGAAGGACGTCACCGGAACGCAGAACACCATCAGGAGGGCCGCTTAAATGCCGCAGGGACAGCCGAGCGTCGTACCGAACGACGGGCTGACGACACGTCAGCGCCGCAACCGCCCGCTGGTGTTCGTGCACACCGGCATCGGCAAGGGCAAGTCCACGGCCGCGTTCGGGCTCGCGCTGCGCGCCTGGAACCAGGGCTGGCCGATCGGGGTGTTCCAGTTCGTCAAGTCGGCGAAGTGGAAGGTCGGCGAGGAGAACGCGCTCAAGACGCTCGGCGCGAGCGGCGAGGGCGGCACGGTCGCCTGGCACAAGATGGGCGAGGGCTGGTCGTGGGTGCAGCGCGACGACCAGGCCGACAACGAGGAGAAGGCGCGCGAGGGCTGGGAGCAGGTCAAGCGCGACCTGGCCGATGAGACGTACAAGCTGTACGTGCTCGACGAGTTCGCGTACCCGATGCACTGGGGCTGGATCGACGTGGACGACGTCGTCGAGACGCTGCGGAACCGTCCCGGTCAGCAGCATGTCGTGATCACCGGCCGCAACGCCCCCGAGAAGCTGGTCGAGTTCGCGGATCTCGTCACCGACATGTCGAAGGTGAAGCACCCGATGGACGAGGGCCAGAAGGGCCAGCG
The DNA here is from genome assembly GCF_042730865.1 of Streptomyces sp. NPDC059897. Classification (NCBI taxonomy): domain Bacteria; kingdom Bacillati; phylum Actinomycetota; class Actinomycetes; order Kitasatosporales; family Streptomycetaceae; genus Streptomyces; species Streptomyces sp. NPDC059897. The sequence goes on from NZ_JBHWKQ010000034.1 coordinate 69,712, forward strand.
GGGCATCGAATGGTAGGTACGCAGACCGTGGGCGTGCCGCGCCTGGTGGTCGCCGCCCCGGCCTCCGGGACCGGCAAGACGACCGTGGCGACGGGCCTGATGGCGGCGTTCGCCGAGCGCGGGCTCGCCGTGTCGCCGCACAAGGTGGGGCCCGACTACATCGACCCCGGCTACCACGCCCTCGCGACCGGCCGCCCCGGGCGGAACCTCGACGCGTACATGTGCGGTCCCGAGCTCGTCGCGCCGCTGTTCGCGCACGGCTCGGCGGGGTGCGAACTCGCGGTCGTGGAAGGCGTGATGGGGCTGTTCGACGGCGCGTCGGGAGAAGGCGAACTGGCCTCCACGGCGCATGTCGCGAAGCTGCTCAAGGCGCCCGTCGTGCTCGTCGTCGACGCCTCCTCGCAGTCGCGGTCGGTGGCGGCGCTCGTGCACGGCTTCGCCTCCTTCGACCCCGAGGTGCGCCTCGCGGGCGTCATCCTCAACAAGGTCGGCTCCGACCGCCACGAGGAGCTGCTCCGCGAGGCCATGGAGGAGGTCGGCGTCCCGGTGTACGGGGCGTTGCGCCGCACACCGCAAGTGGCTACGCCGTCACGGCACTTGGGGCTTGTGCCGGTGGCCGAGCGGAGTGCGGGGGCGCTCGATTCGGTGGAGGCCTCGGCGGCGATGGTGCGGGAGGGGTGCGACCTGGAGGGGTTGCTGGCCCTGGCCCGTAGCGCGCCGGCTCTCCGTACGGATGTGTGGAGTCCCGGTGGGCCGGAAGCGGTGGGCGGCAGCGGGGCTGGATCTGCCCAGCCCGTTGTCGCTGTGGCCGGAGGCGCCGCGTTCACGTTCTCGTATGCCGAGCACACAGAGCTGCTCCGCGCGGCGGGCGCCGACGTCGTGGCCTTCGACCCGTTGCGCGACGAGCAGCTTCCCGAGAACACCGCAGCCGTCGTCATCGGCGGTGGGTTCCCCGAGGTCTACGCCCCCGAGCTGTCCGCCAACGAACGGCTCCGCAAGGCCGTGGCCGAACTGGCCCACAGCGGCGCGCCCGTGGTCGCCGAGTGCGCGGGGCTGCTCTATCTGTCCCGCTCGCTCGACGGGCAGCCGATGTGCGGAGTACTGGAGGCCGACGCGAAGATGTCGGGGCGCCTCACCCTCGGCTACCGCGACGCCGTCGCCCTGACCGACAGCCCGCTCACCCCGTCGGGGACCCGGCTGCGCGGTCACGAGTTCCACCGGACCGTGCTCGAGCCGGGCGCGGGGCCCACGCCCGCCTGGGGCATGCGGCTGCCGACGCGGCGCGTCGAGGGCTTCGTGCAGGGCGGCGTGCACGCCAGCTATCTGCACACGCACTGGGCGGCGCTGCCGGACATCGCGCACCGCCTGGTCCAGTGGAGCGGCGCACGGTGAACGGGTGGCTCCGACACAGGCTCTCAGCCCGCGATGCCCACGACGAGCCAGATGAAGGCCGCGCCCGCGACGGTGCACAGCAGCGTCGAGCGGGCCGGGTGCTCGTGGTGGGCCTCCGGGAGGATCTCGGCGGCGGCCAGGTAGAGCAGCACGCCGCCGAAGAAGCCGAGATAGCCGCCGAGCAATTGCTCCGGAATGGTGAACAGGAGCGTGGACGCGGCGCCCACGACGGGCGCGGCCGCGTCCGCGAACAGCATGATCAGCGCCTTGCGGCGGGCGTTCCCGTAGAGCCGGGTGATCGTGTACGTGTTGAAGCCGTCGGCGAAGTCGTGGGCGATCACGGCGAGCGCCACGGCCGTGCCCATGCCGCCGCCGATCTGGAAGGCGGCGCCGATCGCCATGCCGTCCATCAGGCTGTGCCCGACCATCGCGGACGCCGCCGTGAGCCCCACCTCGGGGGCCCGGCCGTTCGCCCCCTCCTCGGCCCCGTGGGCGGCCTGGCGGCGGGCCAGCAGGTGCTCCATGATGTGCGCCCCGAGGAACCCGGCCACGAACAGCAGGAACGCCGCGGGCACCCCGTGGACCTCGCCGCCCGCGGCCTCCAGGGCCTCGGGCAGCAGGTCGAGACCGACGACGCCGAGCATCAGGCCACCGGCGAGGCCCAGCACCAGGTGGCGCCGGTCGGTGACCCGTTGCGCGGTCCAGCCGCCGACCAAAGTCATCAGGAAGGCGCTGAGCGCCACGATCACGGCCATGGCCCCTTGCTAACCCATCCGGGCGCCTGCGCGCACATCCGGCGCGGCGTGGTCGTCGGTGTCGGCGCCCGGTCGGGTGCCCCGGCGGACGAGGTTCTGGGGCTCGTGCGGGCCGTGCTCGCCGAGGCGGGCGCGACGGACGTCCTGGCGCTCGCGACGCTCGACACGAAGGGCCGGGAGCCCGGCATCGTCGCGGCGGCCCAGGCGCTGGGCGCGCCCCTGGAGACGTACGGCGCCGAGCGGCTCGCCGCCGTCCCGGTGCCGCATCCGTCCGCGCGGGCCCGCGCCGCCGTGGGCACCCCTTCGGTCGCCGAGGCGGCCGCCCTCGTACGCGGTGGTGAACTGCTCGTCCCGAAGCGGACGTCGGCCGGGGCGGGCGGGGGCCCGGGCCGGGTGACGTGTGCGGTGGCACGGCCAGGGTGACGTGTGCGGGGTCCCGGCCCGGGTAGGGACCGGCCCGGCTTCTCCTTCCCCCTGGATTTCCCGCTCGATCCCCGCTCGATCCCCGCTCGATCCCCGCTCGATCTCCTGTCGGTCCCCGCTCGATCTCCTGCAAGGAGCCCGTCCCCATGCACACCCCTCCCCCGGCCCTGCTCGCCGCTCTGGAGCAACGGCTCGACGACGTACTCGGCGGCGGCCCCCGGACACCGGGCGACCGCGCCGACGTGACCGTGCTGCTCGTCGGCGCCGGCTCGGCGGACTCCGCGGCCAACGCCGAACTGGCCGCCGCCGCACGGCTGTTGTGGGAGGGCAGCGGCTACGCGGGCGTGGAGCCGGCGTATGTGTCGGCGGCGCCCGACGTGCCCGCGGGGCTCGACCGGTGCGCGGCGCTCGGCGCGCGGCGGGTCGTCGTACTGCCGTACGCGGCGGTGCCGTCGGAGCGGTTGCACGCGCAGGCCGTCGGGTGGGCCGCGGCGCATCCGGAGGTCGACGTGCGCTGCGCGGCCGCCCCCGCCGTGCCGGATCCGGCCGGCGGGCCCGATCTGCGGCACCACGGGGACGCCGAAGTCCGCGACGACGGCGAGAAGTTGACGGATCTCGCGGTGAATGTGCGCACGGGCACGCCGCCGTCCTGGCTGCGCGAGCACATCGCCGGTTCGCTGGACGGGCTCGCCGCGTATCCGGACGGGCGGGCCGCGCGGGCCGCGGTGGCGGCGCACCACGGGGTGCCGGTGGAGCGGGTGCTGCTCACGGCCGGGGCGGCGGAGGCGTTCGTGCTGCTGGCGCGGGCACTGCGGGTGCGCAGACCCGTCGTCGTGCACCCGCAGTTCACCGAGCCCGAGGCGGCCCTCGAGGATGCCGGGCACGCGGTGGGGCGGGTGCTGCTGCGGGCGGAGGACGGATTCCGGCTCGACCCGGCGCTCGTGCCGTACGACGCGGATCTGGTGGTGGTCGGGAACCCGACCAATCCGACGTCGGTGCTGCATCCGGCGGACGAGCTGCGGAGGCTGGCGCGGCCGGGGCGGTTCCTGGTGGTCGACGAGGCGTTCATGGACGCGGTGCCGGGCGAGCGGGAATCCCTGGCGGGGCGGACCGATGTGCCGGGGCTCGTGGTGCTGCGGAGCCTGACGAAGACGTGGGGCCTGGCCGGGCTGCGGGTCGGGTACGTGGTGGCGGAGCCGGAGGTGGTGGCTTCCCTGGAGCAGGCACAGCCGTTGTGGCCGGTGTCGTCGCCCGCGCTCGTCGCGGCGCAGGCGTGCGTGTCCGCTCGCGGGGTGGCGGAGGCGGCGGACGCGGCGGTGGCCGTCGCGGCGGACCGGGAGCATCTGGTGGGGCTGCTCCGGGAGTTGGCGCCGCACGGGGTGTCGGTGGCCGGGCCCGCGGAGGGCCCGTTCGTCCTCGTCCGCATCCCCGGTGCGCATGCCGTGCGGGAACGGTTGCGGGGGGCCGGGTTCGCGGTGCGTCGCGGTGACACGTTCCCGGGCCTCGGTCCGGACTGGGTCCGGCTCGCGGTCCGGGACCGCGCCACCAGTGACGGTTTCGTCGCCGCGTTGGCCGGAGTGTTGCGTTCCTTCGCGTAAGTCGCTGCGGCATTCAAGCCCCTGCGGCGATTGAGCAGCGGGGTCCGGGGCGGAGCCCCGAAGCCCCGGCGCCGCAGGGGCTTGAATCGCCTACGCCCGGTTGCGGCCCCTGCGGGCCATCGCGACCGCCCCACCGCCGGCGGCGAGAAGTACGATCGCGCCGCCCGCGATGTACGGCGTCGTCTCGTTGCCGCCCGTCTCCGCCAGGTCCTGCTTGTCGGCCGCGGGCTGCGCCTGCGTCTTCTCGACCGGGGCCTCGGCCTTCTCGCCCTGAGGCTCCGGCTTCGGCTTCGGCGCGGGCGCCTGTGCCGCCTTCGGCGTCTCGCAGGTGGCCTCCGCGAGCGTGACCTCGCCGTCGACCTCGGCGACGTTGAGGTTCAACGGGTTGACGTGGACCTTGAGCTGGAGGGCGGAGGCCGCGGCCGTGGTGTCCGTCGTGGAGCGGTTGGAGAGGCCGAGCGTCACTTCGCCGACCCCCGGGACCTTGACGGCCGTCGTGCCGCCGGTCGACAGGGTGATCTTCTTGCCGAGGACGGTGACGCCGCCCAGCAGGTTCGACTCGGCGACCGGCTTCTCGCCCGCCACGCACAGCGCCCGCGAGGTGACCTGGTCGACCTCGATGAGGGAGAGCAGCGGAAGGCCCGGGACGTGCACCTTGGCCTGGGCGAGCCGGGTGAGCCCTTCCGCCTTTCCGCCCTCGACCGTGGCCTTCGTCCGCGCCACGTCCGCGCGCAGCACGCTGAACGGCTGTCCGCCGTCGACCCCGTCCAACTGGGCGGTCAGCGCGGTCCTGTCGGCGCTCTTGGGCGCCTGCACCTCGTTGAGGGAGACCTTGAGCGGGACGTTCACGGTCTTGTTGAGGAGCGATACGTCGAGTCCCGTGCGGAGCACGACGGCGCCGGCCTTGCCGCCGCTGTGCTCGGTGGCCGCGGCCGGGCCCGCGGTCGCGAGCACGGTGGGGCCGAGGGCGAGCGCGGTGGCGGCGGCGGTCGCGGCGACGCGGCGGGCGGGCGTGCGCAGGACGGTGGTCAGGGTGGAGCTGGGCATGGCGGTGGGACCCCCAAGTAACAACCAGGACCGTGGGTGATGGGACAGCACGGAACAAGGCAGGAAGGAATGAGGCGGAACGGGACGGAACCGCCTCGGCTGGTCATCGGTAAGGGAATCTTTACGCACTGAGAGTGAACGGGCGCCCACGTTCATCGAGTTCACCCCAAAGTGGCGTTTCCGTGCACACCTTCGAATCAGGGGGCACGCCCGTCCCACCGGTCACGCACCGTCAACTCGGCAGGTCAGCCCACCACGTTGCCCCGCAGCACGATCCTGCGCGGCGCCGCCAGCGCCCGGACGTCGTCGCGCGGGTCCGCCCCGTACACCACGAGGTCCGCGGACGCGCCCTCTTCAAGGCCTGGGCGGCCGAGCCAGGACCGCGCGCCCCACGCCGTCGCGGAGAGCGCCTCGACCGGCGGGATGCCGGCCTTCACCAGCTCCTCGACCTCGCCCGCCACGAGGCCGTGCGCGAGGGAGCCGCCCGCGTCCGTGCCGACGTAGACCGGGATCCCGGCGTCGTAGGCGTTGCGGACGGTGTCGTAGCGGCGCTCGTACAGGCGGCGCATATGGGCCGACCAGTCGGGGAACTTGGCGTCGCCGGCCGCCGCGAGGTCCGGGAACGTGGCGATGTTGACGAGGGTCGGGACGATCGCGACGCCGCGTTCGGCGAACAGCGGGATGGTGTCGTCGGTCAGGCCGGTGGCGTGCTCGACGCAGTCGATGCCCGCCTCGACGAGATCGCGCAGCGAGTCCTCGGCGAAGCAGTGGGCCGTGACGCGGGCGCCGAGCCGGTGCGCCTCGGCGATCGCCGCCTCGACGGCCTCGCGCGGCCAGCAGGCGCTCAGGTCCCCCGTGCCCCGGTCGAGCCAGTCGCCGACGAGCTTGACCCAGCCGTCGCCCCGCCGGGCCTCCTGGGCGACGTACGCGACGAGGTCCTCGGGCTCGATCTCGTGCGCGTAGTTGCGGATGTAGCGGCGGGTGCGGGCGATGTGGCGGCCCGCGCGGACGATGCGCGGCAGGTCCTCGCGGTCGTCGATCCAGCGGGTGTCGGAGGGCGAGCCCGCGTCGCGCAGCAGCAGCGTGCCGTGGTCGCGGTCGGTCAGCGCCTGCTTCTCGGCTGTCTCGGCGGGAACCGGGCCGTGCGAGTCGAGCCCGACGTGGCAGTGCGCGTCGACGAGTCCTGGCAGCGTCCAGCCCTCGACCGTGGTGACGTCGAGGCCCGCGGAGCGCGGCCGTTCGTATGCGATCCGGCCGTCCACCACCCACAGTTCGTCGCGTACGTCCTCGGGCCCGACGAGGACCCGGCCCTTCACGTGCAGTACCCCGCCAATACTCATGCGCGCAGCCTATGAGGCGGTCGGTACGCTCGACACCGGCACCCGTACGAACCCGTGAGCGAAGAGAGCACCACCGTGACGCACCCGTTTCTCGACCTGGCCCCGCTGAGCGCCGAGCACTTCGCCTCCATCGAGGACCGGGTCGCCCGGCTCATGGACACGTCGCAGGACGTCGTGATCATGCAGGGTGAGGCGCTGCTTCCGCTGGAGGGCGCGATCCGTGCCGCCGCGGGGCCCGGCACGGTGGCGCTGAACGTGATCACCGGCCCGTACGGACAGACCTTCGGCGACTGGCTGCGCGACTGCGGCGCCACGGTGCACGACCTCGCGGTGCCCTTCCACGCGGCCGTCACCGCGGAGCAGGTCGGGCAGGCGCTCGCCGAGCACCCGGAGATCGACTTCGTGTCCCTGGTGCACGCGGAGGCGGCGACCGGCAACACCAACCCGGTGGCCGAGATCGGCGAGGTGGTCCGCAAGCACGGGGCGCTGTTCTATCTGGACGCCGTCGCGTCGATCGCCGCAGAGCCGGTGCTCCCGGACGCGTGGGGCGTGGATCTGTGCGTGATCGGCGCGCAGAAGGCGATGGGCGGCCCGGCCGGCGTCTCGGCCGTGTCGGTGAGCGCGCGGGCCTGGGAGCGGATGGCCGCCAACCCGAACGCGCCGCGGCACTCGTACCTCTCGCTGCTCGACTGGAAGCAGCGGTGGGTGGACGGCGGCCGCAAGGCGCTGCTGCACGCCCCCGCACAGCTGGAGATGCTCGCGCTGGAGGCGTGCGTGGAGCGCATCGAGAGCGAGGGCCTCGAGGCGCTGATGGCGCGGCACGCCTCGGCGGCCGCCGCCACCCGCGCCGGCACGCTCGCGCTGGGCGGTGGACTTGAGCCATACGTCCACGAAGCCCGCGACGCCGCCCCTGTCGCCACTACACTGCGCGCCCCGGCGGGGACGGACGCGCGTGAGCTGGTGGCGCGGGCGCTGGCAGTGGACCCGGTCCTTCCGCTGGTCGCGGGGGGCGGCGCGCTCGCGCAGGAGATGATCCGGGTCAACCACTACGGCCCGCAGGCGACCCGCGGCGTCGTGCAGTCCTCGCTCGCCGCGCTCGGTGGGGCGCTCGCGGAGGCCGGGCTCGAGGTCGATCTGGAAGGGGCGCGAAAGGCGGTCGCGGCCGCCTGGGAATAAGCACCCCGGCGCACGAACCGGCGCACTCAACTCAAGGCGTCGCCCTTTTCGGGGCGGCGCCTTTCTCTTTATCCAAGAATTATTCAGACAGAATTGTCCCGCACTTTATCGGAGGCATCAGGCGAGCCTTCCTGTACTGCTTCTGCCCGCTTCCTCGCGACGTAAACACTGAGATTTCATCAACGGGAACCGCCGTAATTCGGACGCGTCTCGTGGCGATTACGGCGCTGTGACGTACTCCACACCAACTAAAGTACGACCGTTTTGCCCCACTCAAACCGGGACATACCGCCGGGATTTCGTGCGCGCGCCCACCTGCGCGCGATAACACACAAGCCCGCGTTACGTAACCCCTTCTGCGGGTGCAATCCCGAAAATTGCTCGGTAAATTCAATTTGCATGACCGCCGCACAAGCGCAATTCCTGGAAGTCGCCGAAGTGGCCCCGGTCCCCGACGGACTGAAGATCGTCCACCCGGAGGTGGCCGACGGAGCCGCGATCTGGCGTATCGCCCGCGACTCGAAGGTGCTCGACCTCAACTCCTCCTACAGCTACCTGCTGTGGTGTCGCGACTTCGCCGCCACGTCGGTGATCGCCCGCGACGAGAAGGGCGAGGTGGCCGGTTTCATCACCGGTTACGTACGTCCCGACCGACCCGACATCCTCGTGGTGTGGCAGGTCGCCGTGGACGCTGCGCACCGCGGGCGCGGCCTCGCCGCCGCGCTGCTCGACGGGCTGGCCGCACGGGTAGCGGCGGCGCGTCCGGTCACCACGCTGGAGACGACCATCACGCCCGACAACGCCGCGTCCCAGGCCCTGTTCACCTCGTTCGCCCGCCGGCACCGCGTCGGTGTGGCGCGCACGGTGCTGTTCGACGCGGGCCTGTTCCCGGACGACGGGCACCTGCCCGAGGAGCTGTACCGCATAGGTCCGCTGGCCTGAGCACGCCCTCGCCCCACCCACCCCGAGCCCCCCTCAACTTTCCCTCCCTAGAGGAGTTTTTGCTGTGACCATCACCCAGCCGGACCTGAGCGTCTTCGAGACCCTTGAGTCGGAGGTGCGCAGCTACTGCCGCAGCTGGCCCACCGTCTTCGACCGGGCCCGGGGCAGCCGTATGTACGACGAGGACGGCCACGAGTACCTGGACTTCTTCGCCGGCGCCGGTTCGCTCAACTACGGCCACAACAACCCGGTCCTGAAACGCGCCCTGATCGACTACCTGGAGCGCGACAGCGTCGTGCACGGGCTCGACATGTCGACCTCGGCGAAGCGCAATTTCCTGGAGTCCTTCCAGAACATCATCCTGCGCCCGCGCGACCTGCCCTACAAGGTCATGTTCCCGGGCCCGACGGGCACCAACGCCGTCGAGTCCGCGCTGAAGCTGGCCCGCAAGGTCAAGGGCCGCGAGTCCATCGTGTCCTTCACCAACGCCTTCCACGGCATGTCGCTCGGCTCGCTCGCCGTGACCGGCAACGCCTTCAAGCGGGCCGGCGCCGGCATCCCGCTGGTGCACGGCACGCCGATGCCGTTCGACAACTACCTCGACGGCCAGACGCCGGACTTCATCTGGTTCGAGCGCCTGCTCGAGGACTCCGGTTCCGGCCTGAACACCCCGGCCGCCGTGATCGTCGAGACGGTCCAGGGCGAGGGCGGCATCAATGTCGCCCGTGCCGAGTGGCTGCGCAAACTGGCAGATGTCTGCGAACGTTGGGACATGCTCCTGATCGTCGACGACATTCAGATGGGCTGCGGCCGCACCGGCGCCTTCTTCTCGTTCGAGGAGGCGGGCATCACGCCGGACATCGTGACCGTTTCGAAGTCCATCAGCGGGTACGGGCTTCCCATGTCCCTGTGCATGTTCAAGCCGGAGCTGGACGTCTGGGAGCCCGGCGAGCACAACGGCACGTTCCGCGGCAACAACCCGGCGTTCGTGACGGCGGCCGCTGCCCTGGAGACGTACTGGACCGACGGCGCTGCCATGGAGAAGCAGACCCTGGAGCGCGGCGAGCAGATCGACGAGGTGCTCGGTGCCCTGCGCACGGAGTACGCCGAGGAGATCGTCGAGTACCGCGGTCGCGGACTGGTCTGGGGCATCGAGTTCCGTGACAAGGACCGCGCCGGCAAGGTCGCCAAGCGGGCCTTCGAGCTGGGCCTGCTCATCGAGACCTCCGGCCCCGAGAGCGAGGTCGTCAAGCTGCTTCCGGCGCTGACGATCACGCGCGAGGAGCTGGAAGAGGGCCTTCGCACACTCACCCGAGCCGTGCGCGAGACCGCCTGACCAGCACCACCAAGATTACGAGGAAAGGCAGCAACTCACCGTGATTGTCCGTTCGTTCAAGGAGATCGAGAACACCGACCGGCACGTGAAGTCGGCGACCGGCACCTGGGAGAGCAAGCGCATCGTGCTTGCCAAGGAGAAGGTCGGCTTCTCTCTGCACGAGACGATCCTCTACGCGGGCACCGAGACCGACATGTGGTACGCCAACCACATCGAGGCCGTGCTGTGCGTCGAGGGCGAGGCCGAGCTCACCAACCGGGAGACCGGTGAGACGCATTGGATCGAGCCAGGAACGATGTACCTCCTGGACGGCCACGAGAAGCACACCATGCGCCCGAAGACCGACTTCCGCTGCGTCTGCGTGTTCAACCCTCCGGTGACCGGACGGGAGGACCACGACGAGAACGGCGTCTACCCGCTGCTGACAGAGGACGAGGAGGCCTGATCCCGATGACGACCGCACCCGACATCACGGACCTGTACCCGACGCGAGGCGCCTCCGAGGTGGCCACGCCGCGTGTCGACCCGGTCGTCTGGTCGGCGGAGGGAGCGCGAGGACCGATCCGCCAGTCGGACCTCGCCTCCTTCGAGCGGGACGGCTTCCTCGCCATCGACGAGCTGATCGGCCCGGACGAGATCGGCACCTACCAGGCCGAGCTGAACCGTCTGGTGACCGATCCGGCGATGCGCGCCGACGAGCGTTCCATCGTCGAGAAGCAGTCGCAGGAGATCCGCTCGGTCTTCGAGATCCACAAGATCAGCGAGATCTTCGGCAACCTGGTGCGCGACGAGCGCATCGTGGGGCGGGCCCGTCAGATCCTCGGCTCGGACGTCTACGTCCACCAGTCGCGGATCAACGTCAAGCCCGGTTTCGGGGCTCGGGGCTTCTACTGGCACTCGGACTTCGAGACCTGGCACGCCGAGGACGGCCTGCCGAACATGCGGACGGTGTCCGTCTCCATCGCGCTGACGGAGAACTACGACACCAACGGCGGGCTCATGATCATGCCCGGCTCGCACAAGACGTTCCTCGGCTGCGCGGGTGAGACGCCGAAGGACAACTACAAGAAGTCGCTGCAGATGCAGGATGCGGGCCTGCCCTCGGACGAGGCCCTCACCAAGTTCGCCGACGCGCACGGGATCCAGCTGTTCACCGGCTCGCCCGGCTCGGCGACGTGGTTCGACTGCAACGCCATGCACGGCTCCGGCGACAACATCACCCCGTACCCGCGCTCGAACGTGTTCATCGTGTTCAACAGCGTGGAGAACACGGCGGTGGAGCCGTTCGCGGCGCCGGTGCGGCGTCCGGAGTTCATCGGGGCGCGGGACTTCACTCCGGTGAAGTGATCCTCGTACGCACAAGAGTTGGGGCGGGACCGTATGCGGTCCCGCCCCAACTGCTGTTGTCCGTACGAGTCTTACCGGGCCGGGTAGTCCGTGTACCCCTTCTCGGTGCCGCCGAAGAAGGTCGCCGGGTCCGGGGTGTTGTACGGGCCCTCGCTGCCGAGACGGGCCGGCAGGTCCGGGTTGGCGAGGAAGAGGGCGCCGAAGCTGAGGATGTCGGCGACGCCGTCCTCGATCAGACCGAGGGCCCGGTGGTCGGTGGGCCCCTCGGTGTGCGCGTTGAGCACGAACGGGCCGCTGAACCGCTTGCGCAGATCGGCGGTCACCTCGCGGCTCTGCTCGCCCACCTCCAGTACGTGCAGGTAGGCGAGGCCCAGCGGTTCCAGGGCGTCGACGAGCGCGGTGTACGTCTCGACCGTGTCGTGGTCGCCCATGGAGTTGTACGGGTTGCCGGGCGAGAGGCGGATGGCAGTGCGCTCGGCGCCGATGGCGTCGGCGACGGCCCTGACCGCCTCGACGGCGAACCGGATGCGGTTCTCCACGCCGCCGCCCCACTCGTCGGTGCGCAGGTTCGTGCCGGGCGAGAAGAACTGGTGGATCAAGTAGCCGTTGGCGCCGTGCAGTTCGACTCCGTCGAAGCCGGCCGCGACGGCGCCGCGGGCGGCCTCGGCGAAGTCGGCCACGGTCGCGCGGACCTCGTCCGCCGTCAGCGCGCGCGGGGTCGTGAAGTCCTGGAAGCCCTCGTTCGTGAAGGCCTGGCCCTCCGGGGCGACGGCGGACGGGGCGACCGGAGCGCCGCCGTCCGGCTGCAACGACGGGTGGCCGATCCGGCCCGCGTGCATCACCTGGGCGAAGATCGTGCCGCCCTCGGCGTGCACGGCGTCGGTGACCGGGCGCCAGGAGTCGATCTGCTCCTCGGTGTGCAGGCCCGGCGTCCAGGCATAGCCCTGGCCCACGGCCGAGGGCTGGATCCCCTCGGTGACGATGAGCCCCGCGGAGGCGCGCTGCGCGTAGTACTCGGCGGTCAGGGCGGTGGCGGTGCCGCCCTCGCCGGCCCGGCTGCGGGTCATGGGCGCCATGGCTATGCGGTTGGCCAGGCGGGTGCCGGGGAGGTCGATGGGGTCGAAAGCGGTGGTCATGGCTACTCCGTTCAACGGGATGTGACACAGGGCGACGCATGCAACACAGGCAACACGGGCGATACAGGCAACACGGGTGACACACTGCCGCAATAAAACATTGGTCGGCCAAGCAATCGAGCCGCCTTCACTGTAGCCCATTCATTGGCCGGCCAAGGTAATCTCGTGGACAAGTCGAGAGGAGCCCTCATGTCCCCCACCACCGACGGCCCCGCCTGTACCGACGGGATCCCGGTCGCCGCCCGCAGCGGCCCCGTCAGCCTGGCCCTCTCCCGCGTCGCCCGGCTGCACCGGATCGCCGCCGGGCAGCGGCTGCGCGGGCTCGGGCTCTATCCGGGGCAGGAGTTCGTGATGATGCACCTGTGGGACAAGGGGCCCGTGCGTCAGTCCGAGCTGATCAGGACGCTCGACCTGGATCCGTCCACGGTCACGAAGATGCTGCAGCGCCTGGAGCAGTCCGGGCACGTGCGCCGCACCCCCGACCCCGACGACCGCCGCGCCTCGCTCGTCGAGGCGACGGAGCGCAGCTGCGGCCTCCTGGAGGACGTGGCCGGGGTGTGGGGAACGCTGGAGGAGCAGACCCTGGCGGGGCTCTCCGAGCGGGACCGCGCCGAGTTCGCGCGGCTGCTGGCCCTGGTCGAGGGCAACCTGTGCGCGCAGGCCGGGGCGGAGGAGTGTTCCTAGTGAGCTGGTCCGGAGATTCGTGAGCAGTAGCGGCAGATGCGGTCGATGATCTGGTCTGCGGTCTTGGTCCAGTGGAAGGGCCGGGCCTCGC